>JAHECJ010000059.1 GCA_024641805.1 Desulfococcus sp. | reverse complement strand
ATACAATGGTTTCCTCATAATCAATGTTGTTTTGCGCTTCCAAAAACATTCGGTCGGATTTAATGGTCAGGAACTGTACTTTTCGGGCACCGGCGTTCTCAAGTACGATTTTCATTAGGCTCTTGAGCAGATCTTCCAAAACAATTTCAGTGGAGATTGTCTGCAGGGCATTGACGATCGCATTATAATCAAGATGCTGACTGCCCGGAAGCCGCTGAGCCGGGAGATCAACCGTCAGCAGGGTTGAAAAGTTCTTTTCAAGCAGGTCGACTTTGGTTTTGGCTCCCCAGTAATGATAGCTTTGCCTGGCTTTACTCATAAACGTTTTGGCAATATCATCGAACCCCCTGGATATGTAATATTTTGCCGCCGCTTCATTGGCGATGGCATAATTTTGTGTAAAGCCGTTGTCCTTGGCAGACCGGATGGCACGGTGGTAAAAAGTCACTGCCTGCCGGTCCTGCCCGGTGATCCGGCCATGCTCCGCTTCGACCAGCAGATATTTGTCTTCAAAATTTTCAGGGCATTGCTGTGCGAGATGTTTTAACCTGTTGCGGAAAATGATAATCTGCCGGCGATACAGGCTCTGTTTCAGGACCGATGCTGAATGATAAAGCGCTGCCAGAACCATGCAATGGTAAAAATAATATTCCGGGACGATGATGGTTCCCAAATGGAAGTGGCGCAGCGCCGCGCATAATTTCGCTTCTTTCAGGGCTTCTTCATAATCCTCCATTATATAAAGGAGGCGCAGTTTGATCAGGTGATGCCGGCATAAAATAATTTTGATGTTATCGCATTGCATATTCTTTATATGCATGGTTTCTGAAAAATGGGCATCATTTAAGCTTTGAATATGAACCGTTTGCCCTTTGAGGCATTTGATGAACTGAATTACGGAAATCAGATAGTTTAAGGCGCCGATATCGTGGGTCTGTTCCACAAACTCATAAAACCGGTCACATTCTTCAAAAACCTCATCCAGGGGTCTGCCGGCGGCCAGCATGGAAAATATCAGAGATTGAATATGGTAAATCGTGTAATTTAAATCACCGGTGTTGCGGGCGGCCTTCAGGCCTTCACGGTTTAGTGCAATGACCTGATTAATATGACGGGCCCATATGGCAATGGCGTTTCCGAAATATAACAATACCTTGGCGGTCATTTGCGGTCCGCCGAATCTGTTTTTCGCTTTTAATGCCAGATCTCCGAATTGGTATCCGGAATCATAATCCTTGAATATGGCGCACAGGGCGGAGCCGTAGATGACATACGCAAACGGGGAAACGCTGGAGTTGCCGTATTTGAGGGTCATTTTGAAAATATCCAGTGCCAGGTACGAGGCTAAATACGGCTGGCAGAAATAGGCGGATAAACTTAAGTTCATCATCATTTTTAAGGTCAGCAACCGACGGGGCTCCGTGATTTCCGGGAGTTCAAGCAAAGAATCAATGTCCTGGTTATGCAGCCGCATTTTTAACGTCAGGAGGCTGCGCAGCACAACAAGTTTCCCCGCTCTTTTCGGTAGGCGGACACCCAGAAGCCGCAGGCCGGTGGCGCCGATTTTTAGTGCATCTTCATGTTTGGCAAGGCTTGCCAGCATGATCATCTTCTGGTTGTAGAGTGCCGCCTTGTCTTCGCTGGAATCGGCGCGGTCCAGCAGAATTTTGAACAGCGCTTCCGCGTCATCGAAGTTATGCAGAAGATATTCACATTCCATCCGGTGTTTTTTGATGTCGAAAACCAGATCATAGTTTTCCGTCCAGGTGGCGTCGCTTAGATAATTTTCCGATGTTTTCAAATAGTTGAGCGCCTGTCGATAGGCGGCGGCGTCTTTGGCCCTTTTTCCGGCAATGAGATTGAGCCGGGCCAGCTGCTGAAGGTCGGTATTTTTCGCCGGTGGAAGTTTCCCTTGATTGAAATGGTGCACGATGGAAAAAATCCGGCTGTGCAGATCCTTGGGATCCGTATTTTGTAAAATCAATTCTCCGATCCGGAAATGGAATGTCTTTTTCAGCTCGTCGGGCACTTGCGCGTAAACCGCCTGCCGGACCTTGTCGTGCAAAAAATCGAATACAATATTGTCCGCCGGGTTCACGGGTATAAATGGTTGATCATCGGAGCGGATTTTGGCCAGAGATTTGACCATGAGAGGGTAGGCATCGCCCGTTGGCATAACCAGCCCGAGAGCGACTGCTTCCCGCAAGTCCGCTACAATAGCACTCGCGGGTTTAGCGGACACCATAGAGAGCATTGACAGGGAAAATGAATCGCCGATACAGGCCGCCAGTTGAAGGGTCTGCTGGGAGGGGTCACCCAGTTTTGATACCTTGGCCGCCATAAAATCGACCACGTTATCGGTGATGCTTTGAGCGGTTATCTGTTCGATATTCCATTGCCATCGGCCGTTTTCGTAATCGTAGGCAAGAAACCCCTCTTTATTTAACGTTTCCATGAATTGCTTGATGAAAAACGGGTTGCCCCGGGTTTTATCATGGACAATTTGCGCCAGCAACCTTATCTGCTCGGCCTCCTCGTGCAGGGCGTCTGACAGCAGGTTGCAAACATCGGTTTCACTGATCGGTCTTAACGTGATGGTCTGGACCGGCAGGCCTTTTTGTTTAATCAAATTCAGGGAGTCGAACAAAGGATGCGTGTCTTTGATTTCGTTGTTGCGATAGGCGCCGATGAAATAGAAATTTCGCGTTCGGGTGCCGGTGAAGAAAGACTCCATCAGTTTCAAGCCGGCGACATCGGCCCAGTGCATATTGTCGATAAAGAGTGTCAGAGGATGATCCTTTGACGCAAGGATCTGGAGGAATTTTTCAAAAACCACATGAAACCGGTTTTGAGCGTCTCCGGGCGATAATTCCGGCGGCGGCGGGTGTTTGCCGATGATAAATTCAATTTCCGGAATCACATCAATGATGACCCGGGCATTTGCGCCCAAGGCGGCCAGCAGTTTATGACGCCAGTCGTTTATCTGATCGACCGGTTCCGTCAGGATTTGTTTGACGATTTCCTGGAAAGCCTGAATCAGACCGCTGTAGGGAATATCCTGCTGGAGCTGCTCATATTGACCGGAGATGAAATATCCCCCTTTTTTAACGACAAACTTTTGGATTTCTTCAACGATACGTGATTTCCCGATGCCGGAATACCCGGCAATCATGGATATGCCGATGTTGTTTTCCTTCACCCGATTGAATTCATCCATTAGCATGGCCACTTCGATTTCCCGGCCGTACATTTTATCCGGAAACCGGAATCGTTCGGAGACATCATGCCGTGCCACCTGGAATGGGCGGCCGGCGGTGGGTGCGCCGTTCTGTTCAAGGCACTGGAGCAGATCCGACTTAATTCCAAACGCGCTTTGATAACGGTTGTCCGGAGATTTTGACAGCAGTTTCATGATGACGTTGGATAGCGGCTCACCGATTTCTTGCCGGTTTTCGAGTGGTATGACAGGGTTTTTAGCCATGTGGGCGTGAATCAATTCCATTGCGCTGCTGCCGGTAAAGGGCGGCATCCCGGTGAGCATTTCATAGAATATGATCCCCATGGAATAAAAATCGGTTCGATAATCAATTTCGCAATTCATCCGGCCGGTCTGCTCCGGAGAAATATAGGGCAGGTGTTCATCTTCAATGGAGTTTTGCCCGCTGGTTTGCGTGTTCCAGGCTCCCGGATGGAGAACGCTATACATGCCAAAGGCAAAATCATTGATACAGATATGGTGGCGATCCGGATCAATCATAATGTTGGTGCTGGTAAGGCCGTTATGGGACAAGCCGACTTTGTGCAGGTCATTGATGGCCGTCACAATTTGAACCGCGATATTGATAAATCGCTCGGGAGACAGGGGGCTGTTTTTTGACAAATACTCCTTTATCGATATCCCCTCGGATTCTCCAATGGTAAAGGCAATTCCGGATGTGGATGCTTCGGATATTTTTTCAATGGCGTATACGCGAACAATGTGCTGGGAAATTAATTTTTTCAGGGGCAAAAAATACTGATAAATCTTGTCGGATAACCCTTTGGTTTTTTGGTCGACCGGTAAAAAAAGGATTTTTACCTTGCTGGTGGACTGGATGTGCCGGGCAGAATAAATTTTAACCCCGCCTTTCGGGGCCCGTTCAAAAATAATTTCGTAACCATTCAGGTTAAACATGCAGATAGGAATCCGTAAAAACTCTATTTTTACGCCAAAAGGTGCGCAATGGGAAAATTATTTAATTTTTTAATGAAGAAATAAAACATCCTCCGCCGCCACCGCCGCCGGAGTTGCTGTCTTGTTCGAATTCAGCAGAAATAATGTGATCGCCGGAAATATTGCTAAACGTATACTGTCCAACAGCGCCCTGCGGCAAACCGTCCACAGACACATTTAAAATATGATATCCGGCCTTTGGGGCAACCGTAAAGGTTTCTCTGGAATCTTCAAATGCGGGAACGTCGCCGGAAGGAGAAATATTCCCGCCGGTTCCGTCGGAAGCAGTAATTTTGTAAACAGTGACCATGTCGGCGGGATTCCGATAAATCGCCAGGGTTGTCGCCGGGTCACCGATGAGATTCAAAGAGGTTAAAACCTTGTCTGACGCACCGGAATAATAGGCATCGATTTTCGACTGAGTGGTAATAACCCCCAGCCGGTTTTCTTTTTCATTAAATATTTTGTCAAAGATAAACTCGCTCAGGAGTTCGTGCTCCCATTGATGGGACAGGCCGCTGGGGGCAAAACAGGCAATGGCACCGGTTTCCGGTGCCATTACCCATTCTTCGGAAAGGCTGTAGTCAAAAGACTGAGAAAAATATCCGTTCAGGCAATCCAGGGCAATGATAAAGGTCAGCTTGTTTTGATTTTTCAGACGGTCGATGTCGCCGGGTTCAATAATAAAGTCGCCGCCGCCGTAAGGTTCCGCTCCCCATCGGATGACATCGCCGTGGCCCACAAAATTGGTAATGAGCATTCCCTTGTCGATAAATGAGAGAATATTGAGGGTCACATTGTCCAGGGAATTGTAATACCGCGCATAAACCTTGTTGGCGGTAAATGCTGACGGTAAATAGGATGCCAGATCATCATTTAACACTTCAAAAGCGGTGTCATCGTCATCGGCCACAAACAGGACCTGCTCCGGCTTATAGCTTTTCGCAGTTTCATACCAGATGATTTTAGTTGCAGTTTTTGAAACAATTTCACTGGTATTACCTGAGATTCTGCCGATATACATGTCCGGATCCGGACTGTTGTCATCAAAACTGACAAATTCATTGTCCGACGGCGTCAACCCCAGTTCGTAAGTATTGCTTAAATATACCGGAACAATATTCTGTTTTCCCGTGCCGAAATAATTCCGGTAATCAAGATTGGAATCCCCGGCCATCAGCACATACTGCGGGGCGGGTGATTTCCAATTTTCATACGCATATTTTAAAAAATCATGAACCGCCGACGGGTCAAAAAAACCGAATGAAAACACATCATAAATATCTTCGATATCAATCATTTTGACGCGGAACCCCTGCCGGCGACGCAATTCAGTGAGCTTCTCAAGACCCGGCATCAGATCTTTCCCGGTGATCAGGATATAATCGGCCTGATTGGATGCGGTTTTTAAGGCATACGGTTTTTTATATTCGATTTGGTCAGCGCGTTTGACGGCATCGGTCGTCAAGGCCAGGTATGTTTTCGCGCCGCCCGGCGACTCAAACTGAATGGTAAATCTGTTTGCCTCCGCCTGAACGTCAATGCCGGAAATTTTTTTGACATTATCCGGATCACTGATGTCAAACACGCGGACGGCATTATTTGTAAACCCGCTGACAGTTGCGGATACCGGATCATTGGGGTCCAGATTAAGTGTCAGTTGATCGTTTAAGGCCGTTAAACGCCGGGTGTAGCTGACTTCAATCTTGTTTAAGTAGATCACATCATTGGCGTTTCCAACGGATTGAATTGTCAGCTGATTGCGGCTGCTTTTTAAAAGATTATTCGTGACGGATATTGTCTGCGTGGTCTGATTGATGCCGGACCAGATATCTTCTCCAATAAACTGGCCGTTCAGCGTAATGCGTGTCCGGTGGTCCGCGTTGCTGACCCCCTGAAAATAAACCGAGACGTCGGCTTCTCCCGCATTGCTGACCGGAGACGGAAGGTCAAAGGTATAGGTGGCGGACTGGGGCGCGGTGAATTTTTCCCAGAACCAGTAGTCGGCTTCAGGCGCGTTCGGGGTTTGGGTCCAGAGGAGATGGTTTTCTTCAATCACCCGGGTGTCGGTAAAAGTTTGGATATCTTGCGATGTTTCATCGACCTCCCCGTTTATCCAGGACATCCGTTTACCCGTGTTCCCGTTCCAGTAGAGCCAGTAAACGTCCGTTCCGGTAAACCGGTTGTCGATACCCTGTGCATAAAATTCAATAAAATCGGATGGGTCAAAAATATTATGGGTGGATGAAACAGTGACCGGAATCTCCACGTTTTTATGAAACATCTGAAACGTTTCAGGGTCAATATTGTCCGGATTTACATTGACGGTGGAAAAGTCGCTTCCGGATATCCGGTAAATACCGTTTGCCGTAATTTCAATTTTCAGGCTCCCGCGATTAGGGCGGGGATCTGATAATGGCTGGCAGAAAGCGTCATTTGTAAATCCGTTTGCAAATGTAAAAATAACAAGCAGCAGTCCGAAAAGAATCTTCCTTGAAATCAAGGGAATATGTAAATTTTTCATTAAGTTGAAAATATAAAATCCTTTAAATTTTTATTGCAGCAATGAGTTAATAAAACAGCCGTCGCCCTTTGATGTCGATGCTTTTCCAATATCGGATTGTGACGCGCTGACCGTCTCTTTTACAGGGCCGATGGGGCCGTAAAGCGGATTGACCTTTGCGGTGTCTGTATCTATTTCTTCCAGCTTATAATAATAGTTCGTCTTGCCGTCTAACGCCACATTACAGTCTGTAAAAGCGTATTTCGCCCCCCGGGTTTCGGTCACCGACTTGGAGCTGGTGGTGCTGTATGGAACAGTTTCGTAAACACCATTTTTTTCTTCACTGCGCCAGAGCCTGAAGCCGGTGGTATTTATTTCCGTGGCGGTTTCCCAGGAGATCTTAATGCAGCCGCTTTCTTTATCGAATTCCGCATAAAAGGAAGCCAAAGCAATGGCCAGGGGCTGATCGATGCCTCCCAGGACATATTCCGGGTTGCTTTTAGGCGGACCGTTTTGCGACTGGTCTTTGCCGTTTGCACCTGTCAACTCCAGTTGCAGGGTCCCAAAGGCCCAGTTGGCGGTGGAGTCTGCCCAGGTTCCAAAGCAGTAAGCCGGCCGTTTCGCCAGACCGAGCTGGGGGTTGCCCGCTGTGCCATCCGCATTGGCCGGTACACTGGGATTGCCGTTATAATTATAGATGGCATCATAGGTCAGCCCGACCGTCCAGTCTGTCACAAAGATGCCCCAGTACCGGTAATAGTCGATGGATGCCCATCCCGTCGGCGGTGTCAGGCCGTTGGGAGTCTGGTAGGTATACGGCGCGGCGTTCCACAGATCCGGCGGGTAAACCGGAGCTTCATCCACCCGATAAATCTGGAGGCCGGAAAACGTCGTGCCCCAATCGCCTGAATATTGTGTGGCAAACATGTAGTCCCCGTCCGTATGGGCCAGCTGCGCGGCAACCGGAGAAATTGCACCGCCGTCATAATATGCATAGGCGCTGGCATCCCCGATGGGGGCTGACGAGCAGACGCGAGCCGCACGAATGGCATCGGAACCGTCTGCGCCGAAGCTGGCGGACATGGTTCCGTCATTTGCGGTGCCGAAATCATAATCCGGGGTGATATTGCTCCCGGTTTCTTCATCAAAGCGCCAGTAGCCTCCCAAACCAGCGTCCGTACCGGCCAGCTTTTTGCACATGTAAGCCCGGATGTCCGCCTGGCTTCTGGCAACCGTCCAGACCCTCACTTCATCAATATATCCGCTAAAATAAACGGGGCCGGATGTTGTTTGGCGAGCACCGATATACAAATCATCTGCAGAGTCTCTTGCGGTGACTGTGGCTACTTGTGTGGCATTCGAAACACCATTAAGGTAGAAATCCAGTGTATCCGAAGTATCATCCCAAACAGCGGCAACGTGATACCAGGTATTGGGATTTAGTGTGGCAGCACTGTTGATGCTGCTGTTGCCACCGCCGCTATCAAAGACAGTAAAGGTAATCCCACCCGAACCATTCAGGTAAAGAGAATATGCATTTGAAGTCGTGCCGTTCCCTTTGTGAACAATACCGGCATTGGCTTGAGGGCTTGAAGCAAGGTAGATCCAGGCTTCCACCGTGCCGAAAGTTGTCGGATCAAGGTCGGTTGCAACGCCGCCATCTGCAACCTGGACAAACTGGCTGTTCGTGCTGTCAAAGTTGATCGTATTTCTGGGGTCCACATATTGTCCAAGGATGAATTCCGTGCCCCTTAAACCGGTTAAGGTCAGGCGATGGTTAACCGTATCGAGCACTGCATTCGTGGCTTTCCAGCTTTCGCAATTATGGCTGCGATACGCCAAGCCTACTCCTTCTTCATTCCTGATGCCGGGATATCCGGCATAGTTATAAACCGCCTCGTATGTCGGGCTGGTGCCTCCGGATTTAAAGACCCCCCAGTAGTGCACCGTTGATGACAGGTCTTTCCACAGGAATGGATGGTCGACGTTACTTGGCGCGCTATCCACCCGGTAGACCTGCAGGC
>JAHECJ010000058.1 GCA_024641805.1 Desulfococcus sp. | reverse complement strand
TTTTTCGCGTCAAAGCCCTGAAAAATCGATATGCCCTTGCTCTCTAAAAATGTGCTCATGGGGGGATAAACATTGGCGTCGGAGCCGGTCACTGTATATCCCAGATCTCTGAGCATGCAGGCAAGCGCTCCCATTCCAGTTCCGCAGACAGCAATCAAATGGATTGTTTTAACATTTCCGGGTATTATATTGGCAGCAGACATTTTCTCGTTTTTGGGTACCTTTTCAAATTGGGTTTGCTTTATTAACCGGTTTCCGAATTCCGCAAAAAAATAATATTAGGAGCCTGATTTACATTATTTCTATTGACCTGTTATTTAATGCTCAATTCAGAAAGGGCTTCTTCCGCCGCATGAATTGTGGCATCAATATCCTGGTCCGAATGCGCGGCAGAGACAAACAAAGCCTCAAACTGGGACGGCGCCAGATATATCCCCCTTTGGAACATCTTCCGATAATATGCGGCAAATTTATCCAGATCCGAAGTTTTGGCATCCGCAAAATTGGAAACCGGCTGATTCGTGAGAAACAGTCCAACCATTGACCCCACACGGTTTATCACTGCGCTTGTTCCTGTCTTTGCGGCTGCTTTTTCAAGCCCTTGGGCCAGACGCGCGGAAGATTTTTCCAAGGCTTCATAGAAACCTGGTTTCATTAATTCCTTGAGCGTGGCAATTCCTGCGGCCATGGCGATGGGGTTGCCTGAAAGAGTTCCGGCCTGATAGACCGGACCTTCCGGCGCCACCTGGGACATGATATCTTTCCTGCCGCCATAAGCTCCCACCGGCAGGCCGCCGCCGACAATCTTTCCAAAGCAGGAAATATCCGGATCAATGTCATACAATTCCTGGGCTCCTCCGTAAGAAACCCGAAATCCGGTCATCACTTCATCAAAAATCAGCAGGCTACCGTATTTTGCTGTTTCTTGCCGCAATGTTGATAGAAAACCGGCTGCCGGGGGCACCAACCCCATATTCCCGGCCACAGGCTCGACAATAACAGCGGCGATTGAATCACCGGATTTTTTCATTACAGATACAAATGTGTCCAGATCATTGTACGGCAATGACAGCGTGTGGGCAATGACCGTCTCCGGAACTCCCGGGCTTCCGGCAATTCCAAGCGTAGCGACCCCGGAACCGGCGGCGACCAGGAACGAATCCGCATGTCCATGGTAACATCCGTCAAATTTAATAATGGTGTTTCTGCCGGTCACGCCCCGGGCCACCCGTATGGCACTCATGGTGGCTTCGGTCCCGGAATTGACCATGCGGATTTTTTCAACGGCCGGGACTGCATCAATGATCATCTCAGCAATTTCAACTTCCAGATCCACCGGCGCACCGAAACTGGTTCCCCGCTTTAAAACTTGTCCAATAGCTTTGGTTACGGCGGGATGAGCGTGCCCAAGGATCATCGGGCCCCAGGATCCTATATAATCGATATATTCATTCCCATCCGCATCGACCAGTTTCGATCCCATGGCCTTTTCGATGAATACCGGTGACATCCCGACGGACCGGCAGGCACGAACCGGACTGTTGACCCCTCCGGGAATCAGATGTTTTGCCCGTTCGAAAAGATCAGCGGATTTCTGATACGTTTTCATAAATTGTGTCTCCTGTGATAAATCCAATAAAACCGGTTGACATATTAAATATTTTAGCGTTAGTCACGATAACAGAGGGCCGCCCCATGGTCAAGTGGGCGTTTAGGGTAACAGGCATAAATTTTCCATCATTAAACCATTGCCATGAACAGACAGCAGCAGATTGAGCAATTTGCCAAACTTTCAGAGTATATGCTTGGCCGGCACCCGGATGAATTCGGACTTGTCCCGGACCATGACGGGTATATAAAAATCAAAGAATTTGTCCAGACAGTTACGGAAATTAACGGATGGGGACATTTTCGTAAAAATTACATTAATGAACTGATGCTGGTACACAACGACCCGCCGATTGAGGTCGAGGATTCCCGGATCCGGGCCAAAGACCAGTCAAAGTTATTGCAATACATTGCCTGCGAAAATCCACCCAGACTTTTATACATCTGCATCCGGCAGAAGTCATACCCGGCAATCATCGACAATGGAATTCGCCCAACGGCCCATGCCAAAATCATCTGCTGTAAAGATCCTGAAATGGCCCAGAAAATCGGCAAACGGAGATCCCCTCAGCCGATTCTATTGACCATACATACTAAAAAACTTCTGGATCAGGGCATGACATTCCTTCATGCAGGCGACCTGCTTTATCTTACCGACTTCATTCCGCCGGACTGTTTTACCGGCCCCCCACTGTCAAAGGAACTGACGGCTGCAAAAAAAACAGTTAACAAACCGGACCCCATCGAGACCTACAGAAAGCAGAGCGAGGCTGGATCGTATCATTTATCTCTGGATCCGGCTGAAAAAAAGTATAAAGGAAAAACCAAAGAAAAAAATTCCAGCTGGAAGAACAATAAAAAGCGGTTGAGAAGAGAAAAGAAAAACGCCTGGCCGGACCAGTAGTTTCTTATCTCGAAACCGCAGACAAAATTAGGGGATCGGTTTTCGGGAAAAATAATTTGACATTCAAAAAACAACTTGTTAAGTGAAGAATTTTTAATTCATCGGTGAAATGGGCCGTTAGCTCAACTAGGCAGAGCACCTGACTCTTAATCAGTAGGTTGTTGGTTCGATTCCAACACGGCCCACCAAATACCAAGGGTTCACAAAGATTTCTTTGTGAACCCTTTTTTTATTGTGAAAAATTTGAAAATACTAAAAAATTTTTTTTTGCTAAAAAGATAACTTCAACAGCAGATAAACGAAGTTCGCCTCAAACAATAAAAAATGCAATGACACCGAGTTTCAATCATAAAGACGCATTCCATCCGTTTACTGCGGCTCGGATTTTTTGTAGGGATTCAAATCTTTAATCAGCTTGATCGGCGAGTTGATGGTCCTTTCGGCAAAATCCAGGAAACTTGAACTGATATCCGAAGCAGACATAATGCTGACTTCCGGGTCAGCCCTGTTTCCCTTAACCCTGACAGGGATGGATACCAGATTTCCCGCCATCAGATAATTCACGCCCGGGATAAATTTAATGGCAGTGTCGACGGTTTTGAATGGTGCTGCCATAAGTTCCACATCCAGGATATCTTGTTTAAGGTCAAGTGTTCCCTTTCCAAGTATGTCGAGTGTTTTTCCATCCATATAGAGTTTCTTAAAAATCATTACATTGTTTTTAAACTCCCCCTCTACGGTGATCGTTTTATAGCTGAACCCCTCGCTCGTCAGGTCAGGAATCCTGCCTTTGACAATCTCTGTAAAATTCACCACTTCCAGAATTCTGGACAATTTCTTATCCTGAGTAATCACACCGTTTCTGGCTTTAAAATCAAATTTCCCCTGCGCGGAACTGAGTAGTTCGTCTGCCGGGCCATGCGCGCTGATTTGACCGGAAAGTTTATATAATCCTGTCATCTCAATTTGATTTTTGCTCAGGCACTCATAAGTGAAGGAGATATCCCGGTTTTTGGCAGTGCATTGAAAATCCAGATCCAGAGTTTTCCCGTCCGACTGGAGTGTCCCCAACGTATCTATTCCGCACAGATTCGCTTCGGTGACATCGATTTTTATCCTGCCCTGATCCCGGGAGATTTTCGCATGAACCGGCTGCCATTTATATACCCCCAGTGAAAACGACTTTGCTGAAAGGTTTATGATCCCGGATACCGGATACCTCCCAAAATCGATTCTTGAATTGTTCGTGGGGCCTTTTGCGGGTTCCCCGGACGTTTTTTCAGAAACATCCCATTTTAGGTCTCCGGCAGATGCGTCAAGATCGAGCATAACCGTGTCGGCAGTCATATCCGCCTGGCCTTTTAACTCCACTTGATTATCCAGATAGGATAAAGAAAGCTGATTCACATCAATCTTGTTATTTTTGGCAGCAAATAAAAGTTTATCGATAAACACCGGTGCACTTTCAGTCACCGGTATCATGAAATCTCCCCCTTCGAGCTGCCCTTTCATGGTTGACTCAGACAACTTGCCCTTGACAAAAGCCATCTGCAAATCTCCCTTTAGCCAGCCGTCAGACATTTTCTCCGCAACGAATATTCGATCCAGTGTTTTGTTGTTCAGATAGCCGTTAAATAGAAGGTTGATCTTGTTTTTCTGAAGATCCAAAGCGAGTGTGGCCTTTGAGTCCTGGTCCTGAATATCCAGACGGTTGATTGCCAGTTCCCCGGTTTGATAGTTAAAATCAGTAGATATCTGGACGTCTTTTGGGAAAAAAACATTCCCCGTAAATGAGAAATCATCTGCGGATTGCCACAGGATACTCGTTTTGCTAAATTGTATGGGTGCATGAACCGCATAGGCGGCCGGCAAATGGTCGGTTTGCGCCAAAAAACTTAAGGCTTTTTCCCCCAGGTTTCCCTCAAGAGAGACGTTTACATGGTCAGGTGGACGGATATCCCCCATAAGGGTTCCTGTCAGATAGAATTTAGCATCCATAAGTTGTGCTTCCAGGTTTTGGAACAACAATTGGTTCAGCGCCTTCTGGATTTTGCCGGAAGACAGATACAGCGTTTCAGGAAGCTGAGCTGCATTAATAGCTATTTTTTGCACCTCACCGGCGGCTGACAACTGCCATGGCTCCGGTTTGCCGTTGACATCCCAGGGAGCTATCAGCGTAAGAGCAGATAATTCAAAGTTCCCTTTCACTTCTTTCACATCGGCAAGGTCTTCCCGCAGGGCGTCAAAGGAAGAAACCCACGGATAGAGTTCTCCTAAATCCAGATTCAGTCGGCCGGCGGGGATATCCACATTAAAGCCATTTTCCCACTCAACATTGCAGGAAATTTCAGAAAAAATCGATTTGCCGACATTGCCGTCAAGACCTTCGGCGCTGATCTTGTTTTCTGTAAAAAAGAGCTTACCGCGGTTGAGTTTAATGGGAAAGGGGACCCGCTGATAGTCTGCTGAAAAATCAATCTCAGACACTTCAAGTGTTGTATTAATTTTGTCCAGATCTTCCCCCAACACCAGCCTTGCCTTTGCGGTCCCCTTCAGGTTTTTAATGAGGGACAGTTCCCGGACGATGGCCTCATGGTCGATTATTTTTTTTAAAACTGCCGGGACCTGATTCAGTTCGGCGTTGAGCATAACATCAAGATGAAACGTATCATTATCATGGGCCAGACCGATTTTCATCGACCCGTCACGGCCGGTGGTTTCTCCCAGCCTGGCACTCGCCCCGGAAGCCTGGAGCAGCCCTTTGGAAATCAATACGTCGCCATCCACTTCTGTTAGCTGCAATCCGATATCGTCAATTGATATATTTCCCTTCTGCATTCGGCCCTGGATGATGATATTGTCAGGTTCCCCAAGCGTTGCCATGCTTTTGCTTTTGGATTGAACCCGGATAGTAGGGATGCGGCCACCTTTGACATAGGAAAAAATATCTCTGACCGTTTCATTATCCCCTACCAAGACAAGCGCTGCAGTTCTGATGGCTTTCACGTCCAGATCCCTTCCATTCAGATCCAGGCTGAATCCGGATTTATTCGTTGTATTCGGCGATGTGATGAACCGGCCGGACAAATCCAGGGCCGGCTGCGCCAGGTGCAGGTCGGCTAACGAAAAAAGAACCTGACTCTCATCCACGTGCAATGTCGCATCCAGGCTGTCACAATTGATCGCTATCTTCCGGTCTCCCTGGTTAATGGTAAGCGTCGCTCCGTTAATATTAAGTTGCGCTTTAAAAGAACGGGGATCAGTGATGTTTAGTCGGGCATTCAGTTCAACGTCATTGAATAAAAATTTCTGCTGTCCGCCTTCGTTTAATTTAAAATAGCCCTGATCAATAGACACCTTCAGATCGGATGTGTAGGCTGTCAAGGGCTCAATGGCACTTGCGAGGCTGTCTGCCAGATTAAACGGGGTAGTTTCTTTTCCGGCTTCTCTTTTTTTTTCATGTTCATTCGAAAGTATTGCCGTTAAATCTGGTGCATCCAGAACAATTTTTGAAATCCGCAGCCGCCCTTCAAAAAGGGGGAGCAGCTCCGGATAAATCTTCATTTTCTCGACGCTGGCCTTTGCACGCTCATGTGAGGAAAAACTGATTTTTTCAATGGTCAGGTGGGGTAGCGGGATAAATGACAGGCTGGCTTTCTGATAATCAATCTCACCGATGTTTTTTTGGATGACCGCTGTTTGAATTTTTTGTTTCAGAGACGATGAATCAATGAAAGCCGGTACGGTCAACAAAAATGCCAGAAGCAGCAGGAAGATGAAACCAAGTCCCCACAGGATAATTTTTTTGCGCATAGTCATATGAAAATTTTTTAATTAGGAAATTTAACGGATATATCCGTCCTTTAATACTGCTGGATAATCGCCCTGGCGAAGTACTTGATGGCTTCTTCCGATTAATCAGGATTCATATTCGCTGAATGGGCGGACCAGATAAATTTTTGGGATTTCACTTCAATCAAACCGGCTCAAGGCGGACTTTCGTCATTATTTCTGATTCCAGTGATTGCCGCTCCCGTCAATACTTTTTTATGATATTTGGGTATCCATATATCAGATATACTTTTAGATCTTTGTATAGACTCAAGTTTATAAAGTCGCATGGCGGCAACTATATCCTCTTCTACACCTAAACGCGATGGGTTTCAAGCATCACCAGGAGTGAGAGCAAAAAACTGGTTAACAGTGATTTGATCTTTTGCTTTTCAGTTTTCAACTGAAAAAAGTGTTTTTAAGTGACGCTAAGTTATAACAGATAGCATGTAACAACCGATAAAATCGCTACAAAATATACTCAAAGGGGAAAAAATAAACAGTCTCTTAATCCTCATAGTGCTGGCTCGACATTTACACGGCCCGCCGGCGACATACAATTGTATCGGATTTTACGCAATGCTGCTTAAAATCCTTTTTTTGCGTAATATTTCAACCACAGTTGAAAAGACAAAACTGCTTGACAGTCGTTAATCTTATTGTTAGAAAAGGAAGTTTTTACAGGTACTGTTTTTTTATCCTTGCTCTGAATTTTTCAGGGCTTTATACCCAAAAGGAGGACACATGAACCATTACGAGACAATATTTATTGTCGGTCCTGACACGCCGGACGCGGATCAGGATTCAATTTTTGAAAAGCTGAAATCAATGATTTCCCAGGACGGCAAACTCATCATGTTTGACGACTGGGGCACCCGGAAAATAGCCTATGAAATCCAGAAAAAGAAACAAGGACGTTATGTCCGGCTGGATTATTGCGGCAACGGCGTCCTTGTGGATGAAATCGAACGGCTTTTCCGCCTGGATTACCGGATTCTGAAGTTTATGACCATTCTGCTTGCCAAAGACGTTGATCCGGATTCCATCGTACCGGTTGAAGCGGAAACGGAAGCAGAAGCGACATCTTTTGCAGAAAATGCATCAGATGAGGCCTTTGAAACCGAAACCACAGAAATTGAATCAGATACAGAGGAGTAAATAGAATGGCCGGACCACAAAAAAGAAAGTTTTTTCACAGACGAAAAGTTTGCCGTTTCTGCGCGGACAGCAGCCTTGTAATCAATTATAAAGATGTCAACATGCTGAGATACTTCATTTCAGAACGGGCGAAAATTATCCCGCGACGTATTTCCGGAACCTGCGCCAAACATCAGCGGGAACTTGCCAGTGCCATAAAAAGAAGCAGGTCCATTGCGCTGCTGCCGTATGTCGGCACGCTGGATACTTAGAGACGGTTGCTTTTAATCAATAAACACATATAATTACACAGGGAGTGAAGGAGGGGTGGAAACCGCGAATCAAAACGAAGGCCATAAAATACTTTTAAGTGGGATATCGCTGACCTCGCTGATTTGCGCTCTTTCAATTTCCATTCCGGTGCTTGGTTTTGCCTGTTTCCTTATTATACCGCTGCCGGTAATTTACTACCGGTTTCGGCTTGGGACAAAAAAAGCCGGCCTTGTCGCTTTATGTGCATTGATTTTTTTAATATTTTTTTCCGGAGGACTGTCTGCCGATCTTTTTTTCATTGCCGGTATGTTGATGCTCGGATTCTTCATCGGAGAATTTGCTGTAAAAAAACTGCCGGTTGAGAAAACAGTTGGATATGCATGCGGTGTTGTTTTATTTGCCGGAACGTTCGGCCTTATTTTATACGGCAATATATCGAATCTTGGTCTTGTCCGGGTGATTTCCGATTATATCGGCAAAAATCTTGAATTGACCATTGATTTATATAAAAATATGGGAATGCCGGAAGAAAGCATCGTGATGCTTTCAGACTCGATAGAACCGATCAAGTATGTGCTGATGAGTATTCTTCCTTCTCTTTGCGCTGCAGGTCTTCTCTTTTCAGCATGGCTGAATCTTCTGCTTGCAAAAACGGTGCTGCAGAGAGCCTCAAAGAATAAATTTCAGCTATTTGACCGGTTAAATGCCTGGAAATCTCCGGATTTTCTTGTCTGGGGAGTTGTCGGCTGCGGGCTGTTGCTTTTAGTGCCCAGCCCGTTTTTGAAAACCCTGGGACTCAACGGCATGATTATTTTCACGATCATTTATTTTTTTCAGGGGATTGCGATCATATCGTTTTATTTTGAAAAAAAGAAAATTCCGTTGGCGATCAGGGCGTTACTATACGGCACCATCATCATTCAGCAGATATTTATTCTTGCGATTGCCGGGGTCGGATTCTTTGACGTCTGGCTGAACTTCAGACAACTGGGAAATAACAACAAACAGATTCCTCTTTCTTCATAATTTTTATAACAAAAACTTATGGCT
>JAHECJ010000057.1 GCA_024641805.1 Desulfococcus sp. | reverse complement strand
GCATGGTGGCCTCGCAGATAATCGGGAAATATGCCTCCCGGGCGGCGCCCATGCCCTCAAATGGGGACGCTGTATCCATGGCCGCAGCAATGGTAAAGAACCGCCCCAGACCCAGCAGGTACAGAATAAAGATCACATCCCCCTGAAAAGAAACCACCGGGGATTGTCCGGCAATAGGCAAAAACAGAAGGACTGTGACGGCACAGCACAGGGAGACCACGGGGCCCATCTTAAAAATAAAGGTGGTACTGTTACTGTATACCGATCCCTTTTTAAACAGCTTGATCAGCGTGTAATAATTGATCAGCAGCGGGGGGCCTTTTTTCCCGCCGAAAAACGCTTTGACTTTCAGAATGCCCCCTGAACACAGCGGCGCCAGAAGCATCGCCAAAAGCCAGAAAATGATGGAGTTAATCATGCCGCCTCATCATGTTTTAATTTAAATTTAATATGTAATACCGATACCAATTAATTTTTCCGTTCAATACGGATTTATACAAAAAACAATACCACCACGATGGCCAGGAGGATATACCCGATATACAGGTGAATATCGCCGTGCTGAATCCATCGCAGCTGATCGAACACCCACTGAACCGGGCGTACGATGATGTTTCCCATGTGGCGTTCGGCAATATCATTTACATGACTGTGATAATGGGTTTTTACAGGAAATCGGCCCAGAACCGGCGGATGTGCTTCGGTCAGCGGGGCCAGGGGTTTGAAAAATTCCAGAATCGATGCCGCATAGGAAGAACCCGTATATTGCATCTTAACCGTGGGCCGCGTAAAACCGCATCCCCAGGTTCCGGAACGGGTGATTGTTTTTCCCCGGTAGAGAATGGTACGAAGCGCCATTACCACCAGCAGCACCGCAAAGAAAATAGCCGCCGCCCGCGTAATATTGCCGGTCAACTCAATGAAGTGAACCAGAGGAATCCGGCCATAACCGAGTTCGAGTGACGCGACCCCTTTGAGAGCCATCAGGATAAATACTTTTGGATAGACACCGATCAGGATACAGAAACCAGCGAGTAACAGCATGGGGAGGATCATTGCCGGGCCCTTTTCATCCGCGTTTCCGGCAGCCGGGGTGCGCGGCTCACCCTGAAAAACGACACCCACCACCTTTGAGAAACAGGCCAGGGCCAGGCCCCCGATGACGGCCAGACTGACAATTGCCAGAAGGCTTAAGGCAAAAGCCGTTTTATTCAGGGCCACACCATGAAAACCGCCCATATAAATGAAAAACTCACTGACAAATCCGTTCAAGGGCGGCAGTCCTGAAATGGCCAGGGAGCCGATCAAAAACGTGACGCCCGTTAATTTCATGTTTTTAAGAAGTCCGCCCAGGGCGTCGATGGTGCCGGTCCCGGTTTTTTTAATGACCAGTCCGGCCCCCATGAACAGCAGTGACTTGAATATGGAATGGTTCAGCACATGGAGCAGTCCGCCCGTAAATCCGAGCACCGCCATCACTGGCCGGCCCATGGCGACACCGATCATCCCGATACCTAAACCGATGAGAATGATTCCCATATTTTCAATACTGGAGTATGCCAGCAGCCGTTTGATATCCTGCTGGCCAAGTGCATACACAACGCCCAGTAACCCGGAAATCATTCCGGCGATCAGGACAATCTCGCCGAATATCATTGTGTGTGTTGCCAGCAAGGAGTACATCCGAACAATGCCGTATATTCCTGTCTTGATCATCACCCCGGACATAACAGCGGAAATATGGCTGGGGGCTGCCGGATGCGCATGGGGCAGCCAGACATGAAAAGGGAAAATACCGGCCTTTGAACCGAACCCGATAAAAGCCAGTACAAAGACGATAATTTTGACCGTTTCGGGCAGTGCGGCGGCACTTTCGAATCCGAAACTGCCGGAAAATCCGTATACCAGTCCGAACGCCGAAAAAAGGAACATTGCCCCCACATGGCAAAAAACAAAATAAAGATAACCGGCCTTGCGGTTTTCAGGCTTCTGATGATCATAGATTACCAGAAAGTAGGAGGACAGGGACATGATTTCCCAGGCAAGCATAAATGTGATTATATTCCCCGCGGTCACCACCAGCGCCATGGAAACAATCAGCAAACTGAAAAACAGAAAATTTACCGCCGTGCGCTGTGCCTTTTCCGGTTTGTCCATGTAATGGAAACTGTAAATGGCGGCTAAAAAAGAAACAAAAAAAATGGCGACCAGAAAAAAAGCGGCCAGAGCGTCGATGGTAAAAGAAAGGGAGAATATATTTAAATAATTAAAAGAGGCGGTGACCGGTTCAGTTGCTGACAATTTCCCGACCCCGCCGATCAAGCCCAGTAAGCACCCGGTAGCGATGCCGAACACACTGAGGGCTTTCATAAATAAAAACCGCCGATGGATAAAAAGAGGTAACAACCCGCCGGCCAGAATGACCCCTAAAGATATAAAAAAAAGATCCATAAATTCCTCAGTTATTCAGTATGGTCAGGCTGACGACCAGAGACCAATCATTCATTTGCCCCTTCACCCGTCAGAATAGACACCTGAGTGTGCATAATCATGATGTGTTGTCCGTAAACCCTTTCACTTTCATTCTATCCGCCCGATCTTCTATAGCCCCGTTTCATCGCATGGCTGCAAAAAAGGGCATTTTTAAATTTTAACCGCCATATATATGGGGAATTAAATTTCAAGTCAACATCCTTTTAATCAGTGGTGTCATTAAATCGTTGCTGATACATCTGCTTAATCTTGATTATTTAATTTTTTCATAGTAGATGTATTTTTTCCAAAATTTCAGGATATTTTTAAAAAAAACTTACATAATCATAGAAAATCATGATTATCCGGCCCCCGGATAGAATATTGGATAAAAGAGTTTATAACTCATTAGATATTAAGAGGAGGTACCAATGAAAACCTACAAAGTAAAAGAACTGATGATCCCGCTGACGGAATACCCCACTGTTTCCGAAGATGCGACCCTGTTCGAGGCCGTCAAGGCACTGGAAAAGGCCCAAAAGGAACGCAAACAGGACCGCTACCCGCATCGCGCGGTTCTGGTTCATGACAAAAACAATAAAATTATCGGAAAACTGGGCCAGCTGGACATCCTCAAATCCCTTGAACCGAAATATTTTGAAATGCAGGATCGGCCCGGCATGAAAGGCCTTGGTTTCAGCAAGCAGTTCATGAAATCCATGCTCGAAAACTTTCGTCTGCTGGATGGCGCCATGGAAAACATATGCAAAAAAGCGGGGGAAACCAAAGTCAGCAAATTCATCATCACCCCCATCGAAGGAGAATTTGTGGATATGGATGCTTCCATCAATGAAGCCATTCATCAACTGGTTCTGGGGCAGCATCAGTCTTTGCTGGTGACCAGTAAAGGCGGTGACATTGTCGGTATTCTTCGACTGACCGACCTGTTTACAATAATTTGTCAGAGTATGCATGAATGCGGACTCGATTAATCGGCGGGTATGTGGTGGGCGTTTCTTATTTCCAGCTAAACCCGTTTACAGCGCATCGCAAGGAGGATGCTGTCAATGAATAACATACAACTACCTGTAGAAAATCAGAAAAACTGGACTAAAATCATCGCCCTGTTCTCGGGCGTCTTTTTATTTGGACTTGTATATTTTTCTCCCCCGTGGTTTGACGCGGTGGACCCGGCTGGCAAACACTTTGCTCTGTCCCCGGAGGGGAAAGGGGCCCTGGCCGTTTTTTTACTGGCCAGTACCTGGTGGGTATTTGAAGTGGTACCCATCGGCATCACCAGCCTTATGATCGGTATTCTCCAGGTCCTGTTTCTCATCCGGAAGCCTGATGACGCTTTCAAGGATTTTATGGATCCGTCTGTTCTGTTTATTTTCGGCTCCATCGTCATCGGCCTGGTGTTCACCAAAACCGGACTGACCCGGCGCCTGGCCTATAAAATGCTCATCATCGTCGGCGAGCGCACCAGCATGATCTACCTGGGCTGTTTTGTGGTGACGGCCGCACTTACTCTCATTATGGCCCACACAGCCGTTGCAGCCACCATTTATCCGCTTTTGATGGCCATCTATGCGCTGTACGGCGAAGGCGACAAGCCGACCAAATTCGGAAAAGGCCTTTTCATCGGCATGGCCTACGTGGCCGGCGCCGGCAGTATCATGACCCTGCTGGGTGCAGCCCGAGGTGCAGTGGCCATCGGATTTTTCAAAGACATTATGGGCAAGGAGATCGGTTTTTTCGAGCTCTCCTATTATTTAGTCCCCATCGGATGTCTGATGACATTTCTGCTGTGGGGATTTTTCATGATCGTCTGCAAACCTGAAAAAAAGACCATTCCGGGTTTAAAACAAAAAGCGAAAGAATTAAATGCGGCCCTGGGGCCGATCACCCGGCAGGAGATCATTGCCGCCCTCATCGTCGCCATCTGTGTGATTTCCTTAGGGGTCATTGCCGTATTAAAATCGATGATTCCCGGTTTTCATCCACCCCATAAAACAGCCGTCCTTCTGTTATCAACGGTTATGTTTTTTATTGCCGGCATCTTAACCATTGAAGATCTGGAAGAAATCCCCTGGAATATTATCCTGCTGTTTGCCGGGGCCATGAGTATCGGTTTCTGCCTGTGGCAGACCGGGGCGGCCGAGTGGCTGGCCATCAACTGGCTGGTCATGTTCAAAAACGCCAACTGGTTCGTCTTTGTCATGGGGATCGCATTTTTTGTCATGATCATGACCAATTTTATCATGAACGTGGCGGCCATTGCCATTTCATTGCCCGTGGCACTGGTCATCGCGCCTTACCTGGGCGTGGCCGGGGAAGTCATTCTTTTTGCGTCGCTGGTAACCGCGGGCATGCCGTTCGTGCTGCTGGTGGGGGCTGCGCCCAATGCCATTGCCTATGACTCCAAGCAGTTTACCCCGGGAGAATTCTTTCTCTACGGAATTCCGGCCAGCATACTGCTGATGGCGGTCGTTGGTTTTGCCGTTTTTGTTCTGTGGCCCATCATGGGCATGCCGATTCTCATTGCTCATTAACCTTATTCCATTTTGCATTCAAGATGACATCGAGGCGGCAAGAAGGAGGCGACGCAGGCTTACTGTCTGTAATTCGAGGAGCCGACGACGCAGCCAACAAAGATGCCGCTTGAATGCGAATTGGAATTAACAACTCCCATGGATGGCCCGGTTATTTATCCCTGGCCGTCCATGGGTTCCATTTTCAAACCCCGGCGGTTTCTCCGCCACATCCTTCGCCCGCCATGGGCAATTTTCTATCCTGAAAGCCATATCAAAAACCAGGTTGAATATTTGAGTCAACTCTGTCAGTATACTCTCGATTAAATGTACTTTGGATGCGTTTCTGCAATTCATTCTTTTTGGCTATTCAAAAGGTTACGCAATTTTTCACCTTAATATATGATATTTGCCCATGAGATGTACTGTGTATTCGGCGATGCTGCTGGGGCCGAGAAACAAACAGGAAGACTGTATCATTGACGGGGTTGATCTTTACCAGGCCAATCAGCTGAAACAAAAAAAAGTCATTGATACGGATTTTCTGCTGCTGAGTGTTTGCGACGGAATGGGCGGACATGACCAGGGAGAAACGGCCAGCCGGTTTGTGTGCGAACAGATTCAGGCAAAATTCAATCGCAACCGGTTCAGTGCCGAAAATATTGAAACCCTTTTCACCGAAATCCAGGACACATCCCAAAAACACCTGCCGGGAAACTGCGGAACCACCGTTGCCGGACTGATGATCATGGACGGACGGATCATTGTATTTAACGCCGGAGACAGCCGCGTATATAAAATTTCGTCTTCCGGGATAGATTATATTTCCCATGACCATTCACTAGTCCAGGGCCTGGTGGACAATTTTTTTATTCAGCAGGACAGTGCGCCTCACCACCCCTTAAAAAACATCATTGAATTTGGCATCGGGCCTATATTTAATGATGTGTGGAAAAATTTTAATATTCATATTTTTGAAGAATCCTTTTCAAAAGATGCCGGGTACCTGCTCTGCTCCGATGGCGTCAATGACCTGATGAACGAACAGGAAATTCTTGAGTGCCTGATGCCGTCCCCGATTGACAATGGGGATAATTTATTAGCGGCACTGCAAAAAAAAGGATTAAAAGACAATGCCAGCTTTATCATCTTACAAATTCATTAGGGAAGAAATCACGCCGGCGATTTCACTCAAGCCGCAAGATCTGACCTGCCGGCGGTCCGGTTAAGATGAGCCGATAAACGGGGAATATTGAATGGAAGAAATCATCAAAAAATGCCTGCCGACCTATGAGGTAGTCAGCAAAATCGGTGAAGGTGTTTACGGGTCTGTTTTTCACGTAAAGGACAACTTAAAGGAAAGAGCGGTTAAAGTGGTCCCGATCATGATTGAACGGTCCCTGCTTTTTCGGACTGAAGACGATCTGGATTCTAAAATATCCCACGACTTTTATGCGGTTCAGGAGTATTACGAAAAAATCAAGGGCGACGGCGTGATTGAAATCCATGATTTCCATCTCATGGACAAAAAGGTATCCAAACAGGAAGCCAAAGCCTATCTCATTATATTAATGGAGTTTTGCCCGGAGAATCTGTCAGACCATGTCATCGATCATTACCCGCTGTCTCCATGGCAAGCGAAAGACCTGATGCGTAAACTGGCGGAAATTTTAAACCGCCTGTCCAACCGGGCAAAAGACGCTTTTATCGTCAAAGACTTAAAACCTTCAAACCTTTTAATAAATAAAAACGATCAGTTATTAATTGGAGATCTTGGCGGATTACAGCGCCTGCACAGCATCTCCACCGCTGCGAAAGCACAATTCACTCCCAACTGGTCGGCGCCCGAACTTATCATCAACAGTGAAACCGCCAATATTCCCAGCCTGCTTTATTCCTACGGCCTGGTGAGTTATTTTATCTGGTGCGGAACGCTTCCCTATGACAAAAATGATTTCACGGAAAGAACCCGGCTGATCCGGGACAATGGACTTGTTTTTTCCCGGGGCGACATGCCCTATTATATCCAGGGAATAATTGAGAAATGTCTTCAGTTTGACCCGGGGAAACGCCCTGGGAGTTTTGATGAAATCATTCAAATATTAAGCGGTGACAGACGCCTGATTATTGACGACCCCTTATTGTCGGCCGATCCGGAAGTGTCCGGCGCCGAATCCTCCCGGTCAGCGGATTCCAAATCCAAAGATAGCCGCTCCAGCCAGCCGGCTCGCCGCAACAGGATCAAAAATAAAGACACCGTCGACATTGCGGCGGAAAAATTGGAAGTTGACAGCAAATCCCCCACCGAAAGGAACCAGATCGGGGACTTTTGGCTGGAGCCGGTCACCGGCATGGAGTTTGCCTGGATCCCCTCCGGAACCTTCAGGATGGGGCCCGGAACCTGGGACCAGGATGGCAATAAAGATGAATTTCCGGCACATACCTGCTATATTGACGGGCTCTGGATGGGGAAATTCCTGGTGACCCAGGCGGACTGGAAAAAAGTCATGGCCCGCACTTTCTGGAAAAAGGTCAGCCTTTACAGCTATAACCCCTCCTGGTTCAAAAAGGGACAGGATTATCCGGTGGAACAGGTTTCATGGAATGAAGCCCAGGAATTTATCCAGAAACTGATCGCCTTTAACAAGGGCAAATACCACTTCCGCCTGCCCACGGAAGCGGAATGGGAGTATGCAGCCAGATGTTGCGGAAAGCACCAGAAATATTCCGGCGGCAAAAACCTCGACTCCCTGGCCTGGTACTCCGCCAACAGCGGCATGAGCACACATTCGGTGGGGGAAAAACTGCCGAATAAGCTCGGGCTTTACGACATGAGCGGAAATGTCTATGAATGGTGCCTGGATAATTACAGTGAGACCGCTTATAAAAACCATAAAAAAAACAACCCGCTGATTACCGGCGACGGGCCCAAGCGGGTGATCCGCGGCGGCAGCTGGTGCAATTCCCCTCATGAAATGCGCAGCACATATCGCGCCAGCGTCAACCAGGACTTTAAAGGCAACTATATCGGATTCCGCGTGGTAATGACATCCATTAATCGAAAGCCGTTCAATGAATAATAAATTTCAATTTTTGATCAGACTGTGGATCTGTTGCGTGCTGGCGGGAGTAATCGCACTTTCATGGGTCCGCATTGGCCATGCCAGCAGCGGATGGATTGATGAGAACTACTCATTCGAGGGCCTGGAGTTAAAGGGCGGAACCGTTGTTTCACCCCAATACGGCCGAGCGCGCGCGTGCGTCCTCACCGGCAAAATCATCAGCACCGCCATCAGCGAACGGAAAAACGTGACGATTACATTTTACGCCATCAATGTTTTTGACGAGGTCCTCTGGGAGTCCTCTGTCCATATTAACTCCCTGCCGGCGTTTGCGTCTTATGAGTTTTCCAACAAAATTTCCTGCCAGGAGAAGGAACCTTATAAATGGCGATTTAAAGTAGATGAAGAGCAGGAAAATATCCCCCAATAAATCCACGGGTGCCACTGACAAACTTTGCCGATGCGCAAAGCGCAAGATGTCTCTTACATACAGTGTGAGGGAAGTTCCCAGGGTTTGACAAATCCGCCTGATCCTTCAAAACACGGGCAAACAGTTGCCACTATCTTTTTTCGTATTTCAACCATCGATATACTCCGGTTCTCCCCCATTGCGATGCGGCCCAGCCCTGATGGTTTGAAGGGGAACAAGAACAAGGAAGCAAACTGTTTGTGCTCAGCAAGTTCTTAATCCCGCCACAACAAACATTTGAATGACGGGAGACGAAGGCCAAAGTTGCATAACCCCCTGTTT
>JAHECJ010000056.1 GCA_024641805.1 Desulfococcus sp. | reverse complement strand
ACGATGCTTTTTCCCTTTAATTTACTGAGCTTCATGAGCGGTGTTGACCTTTATATCTCCGCGGCTACCCCTCCGGATGATACTATTGAGGTCAAGGTCATACCCAGAGGAGATTCCGATAATGCACAGCTAATAAACATCCCCAACTGGGCGTCATCTGATCACACAGTATCAACATCCTTCAACGACTTTGTCCAGGACATTAAATCCTTCACTGAGTGGGCCCAGAATAAATGATGCTAACACACCCGGGTCCGGGTCCGGTGATAGAATCTGGATCGGTCCGGTGAGATTCAGTTCCACAAAACAAAAGGGGCATCCCAAATCAATTTGGGATGCCCTCTTTTTTTTGTAGAAAAGTTACCTATACAAGGGAAACATTAACTGCTGCAGGGCCCTTATGCCCCTGCGCAGCAGTGAATATTACTTTCTCCCTATCATTTTAGAACATTGTACCATGGCAATTGTCTCTTCCAGGGATTATTTCTATTCCGCTACCACTGTTTCTAAATTTTCCTCAACTTTAGCATCCGCTAACGCCTTCTCAGATCATCCTTTTCTTCATCCGGCCGGGAAGGAGGCCCTTTGTGCCAAAAACCCCCGCTGGGTTTGCCGACCACCGGCGAGGTTCGAACCTTCACCCGATCCGGCTGATTCCATTCGTCTCGATACGGTGCAACTTTCGTTGACCTTTGCTGATCCAAAAAACCAGTTGATCCTTCATGACCTCGTTGCGACGTTTCGTTGCCATGGACACGTTCCGAAGACTGTGATTCCATGTGTTGATATGGATTCATCGCCGGCCCTTTCCGCTCCATGGGAGATGTCATGTCCTTAGGACCGGGCGACGGAACCCGCTGCAACCCCGGCTGGCCGGCATTATGACCGGCGCCCTGTGACTCCCAGTGATTTCGCTCATCGGCAAATTTATGGACGTCGTTGGAATACCTCGACATCTGGTGCTGATCTTCCGATTTAATCCGTTCGAACCGGTATGTCGTTGTCTTGGTTGTGACAACCCTCGCCATCGGCTCGGCAATCTCGAAATTTCTTCGCTGAGACTCCGGCATCCGGCTTACTCTATCCTTCATCTCGTGATACGTCCTCGGTGGTCGAAGCGACTTATCCGCCCGCCGGCGGTCGTATTCCCGCCGTTCGTGTTCGCCCCATTGCGGATCATCCCTGTGGTGGTGCCAGCGGTCGTGCATGTAAATCGGATCATACCACGTATGCCGACGCTCGCATTCAAACCGGGGGAAAATGCCGACGCCGATATAAACGCTGTCATAGTAATCTCCGAAATAGTAATGGCTGTAGCGCGGGCAGGTGAACAGTCCTAGTTCCATGTCACTTATATCGACAACAATGCTAAGCGGGTAAGAAAATCCCGGCCGCGCATAAATATTCCCCGGAAAATACACCGGAGCAAACAATACCCCGCGGCGGCGAAGCGAATAATCCCAGTGTCCGCTTACAAACACATATCCGCGAGGCGTCCAGACATAATGAGCCGGGCTCCAGACCCAGTCCGCCTGGGCATCAATCCAGTAGCCGGGGCGGCGAATATATTGTCCGTGACTCCAGTACCAGCAAGGCGGCACCCATATCCTGTCCGGTGGTGCTGCTCCCGGTGGTTCAACATTGGTCAGTTCAGGCGGTGCGGGCAGATACTCAATTTCTTGATTGCTGACCGGCGTCCAGAATCCTGCCACCCATTGCCACCCTCCGGCTGCTTTTGCCCAATAGCCCGGCACCCAGTTCATATCCGGCGGCGCTGCCCGCCAGCAACCGCTCACCCAAATATACCCGCTCCGGTCTGAATCCCAGGCCCAGTAACCCGGCACCCAGACAAACTGATCGCCCACGGGTCTGTCTGCCGGCGGGACTTCATCTATCCTGGCCGGGGGCGCTGTCGGCGCGACCAGCCCCGTTTGGTTCGTCAAATTTACCGGTTCGGCAAAGGCCTCATTAACAGGCCCCCGCGTCAATACCTGCGGCTGTTCCTCCGATGGTATCGGCGGCGGTTGATCGGTCGCCTCGCAATATTGAGCCCCCATCACGAAAACCATTGCCATTACGGTCATCATTCCGGTTTTCATATCGTTTCTCCCTTCTTAATTATTAAAACCCGATCGTCATCGCTTGAACGAGCCAAAAAAGCCGGGCTACCTTGTGCAGGCAGCCCGGCTATCTTTGGAAGACCCGAAGCTTTCCGTCTCCTGATCACTCAGGATTTGGCTTTTCGCTTATGGAAACATCATCTTTTTTATGTAAGCATTGTCTATTGGGAAATGAATGCTTGTCAATAAAATAGTCTTTCGCTGAGATGATTTACGATGGCAGAGCACTCCTCCTCATTGGGCAACATTGTCTCCTGCATGAATCGACTAAAGCCGATCACTCCCATGATCTGTCAATATTTTCCTGCAGATCTCATCCGCTTCCGGCAGCGTCTTTGTCAGCTTTCTTCCTTCCAGACTTTCCATAAATATCGAATGATCTTTTGGGATTGCGCCGATCACTGTTGCTGAGCCCAGCTTCTGTTTCATCACGCTCTCGATGGCGGGTTCCACTTTATTTAAAACAAAACATATTTTTTTATCTGCCTTAACTGCCATATCGGTCATTTTCTGAGCCAGCTGAAAGGATTCCGCCGTGGGATCAATCACCCCCAAAATCAAATCGCACTCCCCGACGATCCCCCTCCCGAAATGTTCCACACCCGCCTCGGCATCCACCAGAACCACTTCCTTTTCACCGGTCTCAAGACTGGACAGAAATTTTTTTGACAATACCCCCATGGGGCACGCACACCCTTCCCCGATATGATGGATTTTTCCGATAACCAGCATCTCAAGACCATCGTCAGCAGATGCGATACATTCCCTGGGCAGGTCGTCAATGGTCTGTTTGCCGGAAAACAGCCCGGCCGGGTTTCCTGCCATCATGGTCTGGTTCAGCATGGCCTTAAACTCTTTTTTCCCGCCCAGATAATCCAGAAGGTGCACGGGTTCTTTTATCCCTGCCATGTTTTCAAGGCCGATATTGGATTCGTCTCCGTCAACGAGAAGCACCCGATACCCGAGTTTTTTCATGGATCTCGCCAGCAATACCGACAATGTACTTTTCCCGCACCCGCCTTTTCCGGAAACCTCTATTTTCATTTATTTCTCTCCTACTTAATCAATTCAAAGGCAATGGGCACCTTCACCCTCACCTGCTGTTTAAAATATTTCTCCGGCGGCGGTGAAAACGGTGACGCATTGTTCACCGCGGCAATCGCTGCCTCATCCAGGGAAGAAAACCCGGAGCTTTTGACCACGGTCAACCCTGAAACCTTGCCATCCGGACCGATCAAAAACGCCACCGTCACAAGGCCTTCGATATTTCTTTGCCTGGAAAACGGCGGATAATGCTTGCGGCTTTCTATCTTGAGCCGGACCATATCCAGGTAATCCATCCCGGACCCGAATCCCCCTGTTTCTTCAACCGCGGGGAGGGAAAACTCGGCAATATCCATTGGGGTATCCTGGGGGATCTTCTCCGGAGACAATGCCGCTTTTGGAGCAGATTCAGCGGGATACTGTTTTTCCGTTTCATCGGGAACAGGGTCAGAAAACGGGACCGTATAATCCGGAACTATGCGCGATGGATGGTCCTGAAACTTGTCCGCTGCCGGGCGCTTCCGCGGCCATGGAATCGCCCTGGCCTGGGGTTTTAGGTTTTTACGAACCCCGATCTCAATATAAGATTCCCGTTTAAAGTGAAACCGCCCGGTTGCCTGAAACAATATTCCCGCATGAATAAAAATGGATACGGCAATCAAAAAATACAACAGCCAGTTTGGTTTTTCCTTATGTTGATTCTCTTCGAGCAAGTATTTCCTCAAGAATATTTTAAAATGCTTATGCCCGGAAAAGATTAATTAACTTTCTCCGTGGCCAGGAACAGTTTTTGGGCTCCGGCGGCCTGGGCAATATCCATTACCTGAACCGCCCGATCCAGAATGATCGCGCCATCGGCCTTGATCACCACCAGGCGTTCCGGATTTTCCCTGATCCGTTCCTGCAGACGGTCAAACAGATCATTAAAACCAACCGGCTCTTTTCCCAGATAGACCTTCCCCGCGGAATCGACATAAACGGTGATTTCCTGACTGGTCTGAGGAGCGGATGCTTTGGCATCCGGGAGATTAACATCAATGCCCTGCTCCACCATAAAATTGGTGGTCAGCAGAAAATAAATGAGCAGCAGAAACACAATGTCAATCAACGACGTCAGCGGAGCCTGGATCTGATACCGCGGCCTTTTTTTCCGATGCAGCAGCATACTGTTACGATCCTTCCTGTTTGTGCTCCAGTTCCGTCATAAACCTCACCGCACCTTCGTTCAGCCGGGCTTCATATTTATCGACCCTCGCCACGAGATAACTGTGGGCCACCATGGTCGGCAGCGCCACCGCCAGACCAAGGGCGGTGGTCAGCATGGCTTCCCAGATGCCGCCGGCCAGGACCGCCGCATTCACCTTGCCCCCCATTTGCTGGATCACCATAAAGGCCTTAATCATTCCGACCACGGTTCCGAGAAGCCCAAGCAGCGGCGCAATGTTCCCGATCGTTGCCAGAGCCTGGAGGTATGCGGATAACCCTCGCACCTCCTCATCCGTTGCCTGAATAATAACCGTCTCCAGCGTTTCCCGGTCCCTGTTCCGAAAGCGGATGGCCTGGGCCAGTACACGGCCCATGGGTGAATTGCTGAGAATTGCTTTCTCCTGCGCAGCCGCCGCATCACCGGTTCTCAATATACGGATGATTTTTTCGGCCAGCCCGGCGCCCCGGCTCCGCATCCGCGCAAAGCGTATCATGCGTTCAATAAAAATTGCCAGGGCCAGCACCGAACACAGAAGAATCGGACCCACCAGCACGCCGCCCTTTGCCAGAAATTCGAACATGAATTGAACCTCCGATAATTATTTTGAATCTTTTTGGGTAAAATCTTCTTTTAAATCAGGAACACCGTCAAAATTTAAATCCTTTGCCCGGCGGATCATCGCTTCCGATGCATCATACTCTTCCCACATATCCGGTTTACCGTCATGATCGGTGTCCACCCGGACATTGGTTACGCGGTTGTCCACATAATAATACCAGATATCCGGACGGCCGTCGCTATCCGAATCCTTTTCCGCGCGGACCGGAGTTTGTGACGGGTCATAGAACCAGGTCATGTTTAAACAGCCGGCCCCATCAATGGTTTCCTCGCTTTTAACCAACCGGCCCTTTTGATCATAACATTCACGAAAGTCGATCCGGCCATCGCCGTTTTCATCCACCTCTTTTTGTGCCAGACCGTCGCTGTTATAGAAAAATGTTGAGTCAACCACCTTATTTTCATCTGAATCGAGCTCGATAATTACATTCCAGCCATCCTGATCAAACCGCTGGGTGATTTCAAAAAAGCCATTAAAATCGTCATCCTTAATCAGCTTCCGTTCTTCACCATCCGCATAGAATATCTTCAGATCCGGTTTGCCGTCAAAATTCCGGTCACTTTCAAACCATTCCAGGGAGTCTTTTACATATCCCTGCCACTGGTCCGGTTCGCCGTCCGCATTGGTATCCAAAACGATTTTTTCAGGATTCCCGTAGTCATTAAAAAATACGGCGCGATCCATGGCACCGTCAAAATCCGTATCTTTTTTCATCGTTACCCGTTTGCCGTTTTTATACCAGGTTTCCATATCAATGGCACCGTCATAGTTGGAATCCTGCGTTTCAACATTTTCCCGCCCGTTTTGATAGGCAATCGTCAAATCAACCACTTCATCCCGGTTTAAATCCTTCTTTTCCACCACCAGCACCCCGCCATCGTATTCCCGACGGGTTTCCAGATAACCGTCTCCATCCAGATCATGGGAGGATTTCTCCGGCTGCTGTTTTTGATTATAAAAAATCTCCTGTTCCGGCTTTCCATCACCGTTTTTATCTATTTTTTCGTAAATTACCTGCTTGTTTTGGTAAGTTTTCCAGACATTGACGTTTCCGTCTTCGGTCGCATCCCAGGTGGAGGATTCCAGGGCGCCTGCTTTGTAAAAAAAGTGCTGGTCAAACGTTCCGTCTTTGTCGGTATCTTCTTTTATTTCATAAATTTTTCCATTTTCATCAAACAGGATCATTGAAACGATATTTCCGGTCGGGTCTATTTTCTCCTGGGAGATTCGGCGGCCTTCTGCAAAATTATTGCGGGTGTCCATTCGGCGGTCACCGTCCGTGTCTTTCTCCGCCCGCACGAGCTGGCCGTTTTCGTAATATTGTATGGCGTCAATGCCGCCATCTCCGTTACTGTCGATTTCGAGCCGCTCGATATTTCCTGCGGCATCAATATAAGCCACCTGATCAATGACGCCGTCGTGATTGATGTCCTGCTTTAAAGTCCTTTGTCCGGCAGATGACACGCCGGAGCAAATGCCCCCGATAATCACAAGGTATAAACCAGAATACAGAACCCGGCGCATCCATCGAAACGATCGATGTGCCGGTCTAATTGTCAGTTGAACTTTGCAGCCGTTCACGTTGTCACCGTTTTAGCCCATGATAATCCTGAATATTATGATTATCATTTTCAAATAATTTTTTCGTCTGTTCGATCATGTAAAAATGATGAGAAGATATCATGAACATGGATTAATCACAAAAAAACCACAAAAGCCAAGAAAAAATCACCCTTGTTCCGCTCTTGTGGTTTTATTTTGATTTATTGTAATGTCGATCAGTTGGGGAGAAATACCCGGCGAACACTTACCTTTCCAGATCCCGCAACCCAAGGGGCGAAGCCAGTATTTCCGACCAGACCACCGCGTTGCGGAGACCTTCCCGGGTTAGCCCGAGGGGAATTCGCGTTTCTCCGAGTTCTGCGGAAGCTGAAAAGGCAGGCTTCGGGGCCGCCTTTATTTTTTCCGGCAATACGAAGTCACCCTCAACTTTAAGGTATCTTCTTTCAGGCGCTGTCCCGGATTTTCGGACACCATCCGCCCGCATCAGTTTCAGTTCACCATTTAAAATCCGATATTTATGCTGCTCACCGCAATCGTCGCAATAGATCAGGCCGCTCTGGTTTGGAATCCCAAAATCCGTTATCTGTTTCATGGGATTGCTGCAGTTCATGCATTCCGGCTGGAATATTGATCTTTCCGTCATCAAATCTTCTTTGATGACCGGCGGCCGGACGACTTTTGGCCTTTCAGGCCTTATTTCCGGTTTCCGGATTGCAGCATCTTTTTCAGTGATAATCCCCTCCCATCCGGTGGGATGCTTTAAAGGGATTCCCGCTGATTCTGGTTCCGCCTGGTTTTCCATCTGCTTGCGGGCCTCTTCCAGCATTTGCTCCAGCACGTTCTTCCACACGGTTTTTTTTTCAGGCTGGCTCCCGGAATTTGGAGGACCGGATGGTTTTTTGCCGGATGTCAGAATGCCGGCTTTTTTCAATTGCTTCATAATATTGGCAATAATAATAATTACAAAAACAATGAAAAATAGTACATCACCAAAATCCATGACACGCCTTTCATGGGAAAATTAAAAAATTGATGGCTATCAAGATATTATAACAACTCACGCAACTGTTTATTTTTCAGGACCCGGCGTCGGCGTTCCCTTGCTGTCTTTGGGGCCGCCGATGGAATCCCGCATCTGGGTATCAGACTGGATATTGCGCATCCTTAAGTAATCCATGACGCCCAGGTTGCCCTGCCGGAATGCGTCTGCCATGGCCAGGGGCACCTCTGCCTCTGCTTCGACGACCTTGGCCCGCATCTCCTGCACCCTTGCCTTCATCTCCTGTTCAATAGCGAATGCCATGGCCCGGCGTTCTTCGGCTTTTGCCTGGGCGATGATCTTGTCCGCCTCCGCCCGATCCGTTGCCAGCACGGCACCGATGTTCTTCCCCACATCCACATCGGCGATATCAATGGACAGAATTTCAAAAGCCGTCCCGGCATCCAGTCCTTTTTCAAGCACCCGCTTGGAAATGTTATCCGGATTTTCAAGCACATCCTTGTGGCTTGTCGCGGAACCGATGGAACTGACGATTCCCTCCCCGACCCTGGCAAGAATGGTTTCTTCACCGGCACCGCCCACCAGCCGATCGAGATTGGCCCGGACTGTCACCCGGGACAGGGCCTTCAGCTGAATACCGTCTTTAGCCATTGCCGAAACCAGCGGCGTTTCAATCACTTTGGGGTTGACGCTCATCTGCACAGCTTCCAGCACATTTCGGCCGGCCAGATCAATGGCTGCCGCCCGGTTGAATTTCAGATCAATATTGGCTTTATCCGCTGCAATCAGTGCCTGGACAACCCGCATCACGTTACCGCCGGCCAGAAAATGGGACTCGAGGTCATCGGTGGTAATGATGTCAAGTCCGGCTTTCACCGCCATGATTTTACAATTAACGATAAGACTGGGCGGGACTTTTCGAAACCGCATGAAAACAATATTCAGCAAACCCACGCGGGCCCCGGATACCAGGGCCTGCACCCACAGGGAAATGGCCGACCCGACAAAATATAATAATATGACACCCGCAATACCCAAAAGGATAAAAATAATGGCTGGAAATCCCATCTCAACACTCCTTATTTACTGATTAATGGTTTAGTCTATTTATTTATAAACTTTTTTCAACTGGCTTCACCACAACGCGATTTCCTTCTACCGCCAGGACAACAACCTCCGTTCCTTTTTCAATATACTCTCCCCGGCTGACCACATCGACCCGCCGGTTTTTGATCACTGCCATTCCGGCCGGCCGAAGATCCGTTATCACCGTCCCCGTAAGCCCCGGATATTCAGATAGTT
>JAHECJ010000055.1 GCA_024641805.1 Desulfococcus sp. | reverse complement strand
ACCAGAAACAAGAGGCGGATACAGACATCCTGGGTAAAAGTGCTGATCCAGCGATAGGCCAGATACACCATGCTGATGCTTAAAAGAGCGTTACATATCCTCAGAAAAGAAAGGTCTGAGATGGGGAACACATTAAGATGCAACAGTTTACCACAGAGAAAGTAGTACAAGGCAGGTATGTGTGTCACCAGACCGAGATGCCAGGTATTCTCTGAGTTTTCAGGCAGGAACCATACTCTGGAAAAGACCTCACAGATACCAAATCGCGTGCTTTCATCCGGAGGCAGGAAGGGGGCAATACTCAAGGCGTTGCCCAAAAGCCGGTAGGCGAAGTAAGCCAGACAAACAACCACGAGCCAGGGCTCGAACCTTCGCAAAGAATCGTTTTCCATTATACGCCCTCAGTCAGCCGAAAATTATTTCAATTCTTACGCATTCTCCTGGCAATACTCTATCAGTGTTTTTTTCCTAAAGGGCAACCAAAAGGATGGGCTTCCTCCGCTTGCGCCCTGGCACCGCGATTGAGGAATAAGATCCTGTTTTTAATTTGAGACTGCATCGCATTTATCGAATGATAAGTCAAGGTTAATTGGCACGTTATGCATGGGGGCGGTTTCCTGATCTTTTTTTGCGGACGACTGATAATTGGCCTCTATTTTCCGGAACTCGCGATGAACAAGAATCTTTCAATTAGGATTAGCATTTTTTTCATCCTTATGACTTTATTCGAAAAAAAATAATTACAGCATACCATCGGCGCCCACAAAATATATTTTTTCATAAATATTAAAAAAAGGTTTCCTTTTTAATTAAAATCGCGTAATGATTATTGGTTAAAAAAATTTGAACCATCCATAAAGGATATGCATCATTTAAAACTGACCCGTCGTGTCACGCATGACGGGTTTCGTAGTTTGAAAATATAAACAGCCGGCACCCGGTTGAACAAGCAAACAGATGCCGGAAAACCCATATTAATTGATTGACGAAAAATGAAAAAAACACAGAATACATCCGTAAGAAACATTGCCATCATTGCTCATGTTGACCATGGGAAAACCACCCTGGTGGATGCCATGTTCAAACAAAGCGGACTGTTCCGGGAAGGGCAGACAGTTGACGACCGCCTCATGGACAGTATGGACCTTGAAAGAGAACGGGGCATTACCATTGCCGCCAAAAACTGCGCCATCAACTGGAACGGCACCAAAATCAATATCATCGACACCCCGGGCCATGCGGACTTCGGCGGTGAAGTGGAACGCGCACTGTCCATGGCGGACGGGGCCATCCTCCTGGTGGATGCTTCCGAAGGCCCCCTGCCCCAGACTCGCTTTGTTCTGGACAAGGCCTTGAAAAACGGGCTTAAAATCATTGTGGTCATCAACAAAATCGACCGGGACGATGCCCGTCCCGCGGAAGTCCTGGACGAGGTCTACAGCCTGCTCATCGACCTGGACGCAACCGATGAACAAATTGAGTTCCCCTATCTCTATGCCATCGGCCGGCAGGGAATTGCCATGAGATCCCCGGAGGACCAGGAAAAAAATCTCCACCTGCTCATGGACATGATTATTGATGAGATTCCCGCGCCGCTTTCCGATGAAAACGAACCCTTCCAGATGCTGGTTTCAGACCTGAGCTATTCGGATTACCTGGGCCGCCTGGCCATCGGCAAGGTCATCAACGGGTCGGTGGCATCCAAAAAAGACCTGGTCTGCATCCCGGAAGACGACAGCCAGATCCACCTGAAAGTTTCCAAACTCCAGGTTTACAGCGGCTTGGGCCTCAAAGACGCTGCGGAAGCCAATGCAGGTGATATTATTGTTCTTTCCGGTATCGAAAACGTTCACATCGGCGACACCATCTGCACCGGTGAAAATCCCAAAGCCCTGCCCCGAATCCGGGTGGACGAACCCACGGTTTTCATGAATTTCACCAACAACACCTCGCCGCTTGCAGGACGTGACGGAAAGCTGGTTCAGGCCAGTAAAATCCGTGCCCGGCTGATCAAGGAAAGCCTCATGAATGTTTCCATGCGAGTGGAAGAATCCGATGACAAAGAAAACTTTATCGTCAAGGGACGGGGCGAATTCCAGATGGCGATTTTAATAGAGACCATGCGCCGGGAAGGATTTGAACTCTGCGTTGGCCGGCCCCAGGTGATTTACCGGTATGAAGACGGGAAAAAACTCGAGCCCATTGAAAATCTGCTGATTAACTGCGAAGCGGCCTACAGCGGAAATGTGACCGAAAAGATGCTGAAACGAAAAGGAAGCCTGACCCGCATGACGAACAAGGATAACGGCCGGGTCCGCCTGGAATTTTCCGTTCCTTCACGGGCGCTCATCGGCTACCGGGATGAGTTTCTCACCGACACTCACGGCACCGGAATCATGAACTCATCTTTTTCGGGCTATGAACCTTTCCGGGGGGATTTTCCCAGCCGATTCACAGGCAGCCTGGTGTCCGACCGCCAGGGCAAGGCCGTACCGTTTGCCTTGTTTAACCTGGAAGCCCGGGGAAAACTTTTTATCCAGCCCGGAGATGATGTATACGAAGGTGTGGTTATCGGGGAACACAGCCGGGGAAACGACCTGAACGTCAATCCCTGCAAAACAAAAAACCTGACCAACATGCGCGCTTCCGGCAAAGACGACGCGGTGATTCTGACGCCGGTGCTTCCCATGACATTGGAGAAAGCCATCCAGTTTATTGGAGACGATGAAATGGTGGAGGTTACCCCGAAGACGATACGCTTACGTAAATCGATTCTCTCCGCCCATGGACGGAAGGTCGAGGTCAGACGGGGGGCGGCTGCTTAGTCTGACAATAACAATTAGCATAACATATTAATTGTATTTACAATAATATCATGTCGGGGACGATTGAGAAACCAGATGGGGGTTGCGGTTTTTCACCGGCAAAAGGTTTTTCTTTGACATCGCATGGAAACCGGTTTTTAATGATTTAAATTAATAAAAAATATTCATCGGTGGGGCTTGCCCTGATTTCAAATCTTACTCACCTGTTTCAATAATAAAATCGGCTCCGTTTCTTTTTAGAAAAAGAAGCAGATACGTTTCAGCCCGGGAACTGTTACCGTGTATTTTTTCACACGGCTTTCCCCAGCCCATTCAGGGACTGAAACCGTCGAAACAATCAATCATATTTTATATAATAACAACTCAGCACAGGCGCCGATGCCGGCGCTACTGCTAAAGGCCATTACCGGCAAGTGCCGGCCGGGATTATTTTCCATACCGGGTACTGCTGCCAACACATGGAGCGAATAACTTCAGAACTAACTGAAAAAACATTTTTTTACGGACCAGAGAATAGAAATAATGAGTTTCGAGAATTTAGGATTAAACGAACATATATTAAAAGCCGTCCAAAGAATGGGGTTTACGGAACCAACCCCGATTCAGGAAAAAGTGATTCCTGAAATTATTGACGGCAGCAGGGACCTGGTGGGCCTTGCCCAGACCGGGACCGGAAAAACCGCAGCCTTCGGGCTACCGATGATCCAACTGATTGATTTTGATTCCCTCCATACCCAGGGAGTTGTCATTTGCCCCACCCGTGAACTTTGCATTCAGATATCCGGTGATTTCAATGAGTTTTCACGATTCGTCAAAGGGGCAAAAATCGTTTCCGTATACGGCGGCGCCAGTATTGAAAACCAGATCCGGCAGATTAAAAAAGGGGCCCATATCATTGTCGCAACCCCCGGCCGGTTGCTGGACCTGATCAAAAGAAAAGTGGTCAAAATTTCAAGTGTTTCCTTTGTGGTGTTGGATGAAGCCGATGAAATGCTGAATATGGGATTCCAGGAGGACCTGGACGCTATTTTAAGCAAAACACCGGACAACCGGCGGACCTGGCTGTTTTCAGCCACCATGCCCGCGGCCGTAGTCAAAATCGCCGCCAACTACATGAACGATTATATTGAAATCATGGCTGACAAGCGCAACAGCGTTCCCAAAAACATCGTTCACACCAATTACGTGGTGCTGGAAAAAGACCGGTATCCCGCCTTAAAACGGATCATTGATTTTTACCCGGACATTTACGGCCTGATTTTTTGCCGCACCCGGAATGAAACCCGGCAGGTTTCCGAAAAGCTGATGAAAGACGGCTACAATGCCGAAGCTCTTCACGGCGAACTATCCCAGGCCCAGCGGGACAATGTCATGGGCAAATTCAGGAGCAAAAGCATTCAGCTCCTGGTGGCAACCGATGTGGCGGCCCGGGGACTGGATGTGGATGATATTTCTCATGTCATCAATTACAATTTTCCGGATGAGGCGGAAGTCTATACCCACCGGAGCGGTCGAACCGCCAGGGCCGGCAAATCGGGGGTTTCCATTGTCCTGATGAATACGAGAGAACGTTGGAAACTGGCGGAAGTGGAACGCAGATCCGGAATTTCATTCAATTATGCCAAGGTTCCCACCGGGAAAGCCATTTGCGAAAAACAGCTGTATGCCATGGTCAGCAAATTGGTCACGGTTGATATTAACCACGAAGAAGTCGATAAATTCCTGGCCCCGGTTTACAAAACACTGGGCGGACTTTCCAAAGAGGAAGTGATCCAGCGGTTTATTTCCATTGAGTTCAACCGGTTTTTGGATTATTACAAGGGTGCCCAGGACATCAATGTCAGCAGCAAGGGCGGTGTAAAGCCCGGGGCGGAGAAAAAAACCGGAAAAAAAATATTCGCCAAAGACAAAAACGGCTCCTTCAAAGACAAGGGCCGTCGCGAAGACCGGAAAACAAGAAGTTTTTTCATCAATGTCGGCAAGATGGACAATATTCACAAAGGCGCCATTACGCGGCTGCTGTGCGACCGCGCGGGCATCACTGCGGCCCAGATCGGTAAAATTGAAATCCTGAGGGAATTTTCATTTTTTGAAATTGAGCACCAGGCAGCCGACACGGTGCTCAAATCCATGCAGAACGCAAAGCTGGACGGCCGGGACGTGATGGTCCAGTTGGCCCAGAAAAAAAATCCCGGCCCCAAACGAAAAAAACGGTAATACAACCGAATCGTTTTTTGCCCGGATCTGCCATCACCAGGCTCGGGCCGGCTGGCTAACGTTATCACAGGGCATCCGGTATCGTAAGCCGCCAGCATAAAAAGCCAATCTTTGGCTGATCGCTCTCCGTTAATTGTGTGGCTGGTTATCGGATAGCGCTTTTCCGATCATGCCACACACGCAAAGGAGAGTCTTATGAACATGTACATTGGTAACCTTGCCTATAACGTCACGGAAGAAGATCTGACCGAGATTTTCTCGGAATTCGGGAAAATCGAAAGTGTCAGCATTATAAAAGACCGCTTTTCAGGCCAGTCCAAAGGCTTCGGATTTGTGGATATGCCGGACAACTCGGAAGCAGACAAAGCCATCAAGGCATTGAACGGCAAAGACCTCAAGGGCCGTGACCTGAAAGTCAACCAGGCCAATCAGAAACCCCGCGGGAAAAAAACAAGCCGCCGGCCGAGATATTAATTTTAAATTATTAGCCCACTGAAACCGGAGCTTTAAAGTTTTTGTCGCATACGCGGCATTCGGCTCAGTTGAAATTTTAAAAGACCGCCCGCCCGTTGACTCGGGACTGGCGGTCTTTTTTATTTTTTGCTATGTTGATTGAAAATAGAAAAATACAATTATTTTCAGGAGAGATTTATGGAACCCGTCTTCACCTACCACCATTTGATCACCCTCGGCCTGCTCACTCTGCTCCAGGCCGTGCTGGGATTTGACAACCTGTTGTATATTTCTATCGAATCCAAACGCGCACCCGCCGGGAAACAAGCCATGGTCCGACGGCTGGGCATCGGCATCGCCGTAATTCTCCGCATACTCCTGCTGTTTGTTCTCATGAAAATGATTACCTATTTCAGGGACCCGATCTTCGGCCTCCACATTAAAAACATCCTGCACAGCAGCTTCAATCTCCACAGCCTGGTTGTCCTGCTGGGCGGCGGGTTTATCATCTATACCGCGACCCGGGAAATCCTTCATATGATGAGCATGGAAGACATGGCCGCAGAAGACCGCAAGCCCCAATCCACGGGTATAGTTCTTTTCTGGCTTGTGTTCATGAATGTGGTGTTCTCATTTGATTCTATTCTAAGTGCTATGGCCTTGAGCAATGTATTCTGGGTGATGGCCGCTGCCATTGTTGCCGGCGGTCTGCTCATGATCTGGCTGGCAAACCGGGTATCCCTGTTCCTGCAAAAAAACCGCATGTATGAAGTTTTAGGTCTATTCATCCTCTTTGTGGTGGGCATCATGCTTGTATCCGAAGGCGGCCACCTGGCCCACCTGAGTTTCTTCGGCCATGAGGTCATCCCTATGAGCAAAGCCACCTTTTATTTTGTGATCAGCGTGCTGGTGTTCACGGATTTTGCACAGAGCCGTTACCAGAAGAAACTTATGAAAATGAAGGAATTGAAGATGACGGGATAGCCTGATTTATTAAAAAGCTGAAAGACTATGATCCGAAAACTTGGCTGTACAGAATCGAAAAATTCAGGCAGTTTTACTTAGTTGGCGAAGAACTCATTATATTCATGCTCACACGGGCTCACCGCAAAGATGGGTATTTATTGTTGTCGACAATACCGGAATTGTTCATTTCTTGGGCACGCAATTAAAAGGAACTATTCAGAATAGTTAAACCTCTTTTTAAATCCAATATTTCCCCACAGCCCCCCGCTGATTTCAGTTGACTTGCCTAAAAGAAAGGATCATAAGTCGGGAAAATCGGTTGTTTACCCTTTCTTTTGACAAGGTTTTGAAAAAAATGAATAACTATATTGCCACTGCCCTTTTACTCTGCTGCAGTAATGTGTTTATGACATTTGCCTGGTACGGCCATCTGAGAAATCTTTCCCACCGGGCCTGGATTATTGCCGCGCTGGTCAGCTGGGGGATCGCGCTCTTCGAATACATGCTCCAGGTGCCGGCCAACCGGATCGGGCACCAGGTAATGAATGTCGGGCAACTGAAAATTATGCAGGAAGTCATCACCCTGTCGGTGTTTGTCCCCTTTTCCTTTTTGTACATGAAAGAAAAACTGACCCTGGATTATCTTTGGGCAGGCCTTTGCTTGCTGGGCGCGGTTTTCTTCATTTTCCGGGCAAAGTTTTTCGGCGCATGCTGAAAATCTATATTGACGCGGATGCCTGCCCGGTAAAAGATGAAGTTTTTAGGGTGGCCCAACGCTACGAAATGGATGTGACCCTGGTGTCCAACACATGGATGAACACGCCCAAATCCAACCGGATCCGGCTCGAGGTGGTTGACGGCAAATTTGACGCAGCGGATGACTGGATCGTCGATCATGCTCAAACAGACGACATGGTGATTACCGCGGACATTCCCCTGGCTTCCCGGTGCCTTGAAAATGGCGCACGGGTGCTCGGGCCCAAAGGCCGGGAGTTTACCAAAGACAATATCGGCGATACTTTGGCCACCCGGGAGATCATGTCCCATCTCCGAAATCTCGGTACCATGTCCGGCGGCCCGGCCCCGTTCCAGAAGAAAGACCGTTCACGCTTTCTCCAATCACTTGACCGTATTATTCAAGCGATTCTTAAAAAAAACAATACCCTTTAAAACCTTTTCCATGGCAGTCCGACTATCCTCTCAACAATACTGATAACAATAGATTATGTAAATATTTCTTGTGTTTAGTAATAACAATGCTATTATTAATTTCATAAAAACCGCACCATTTAAAGGAGCCGGTAAATGATAAAAAAAATTGTTAAGATTTCAAATTTAAATGATGAAAATCTGAAATCCGATGATTTGAAATACTGGCTGAGCAAATCGCCGGAAGAACGGGTGGCGGCTGTTGATTATCTCAGGAGACAATACCATGGAGATACAGAAAGACTTCAAAGAATTGCTCGAGTTATTCAACGACCATCATGTTGAATTTCTAATTGTCGGCGGCTATGCCCTGGCCCTGCATGGGGCGCCCAGGTATACCGGTGATATAGACATCCTTATTCAACCGAATCCGGATAACGCCAAGCGTATATTAAAAGCACTTGACGCGTTTGGGTTTGGATCTGTTGGGTTAAGAGAAAACGATTTGACAACACCGGAAAAAATCATTCAACTCGGATACCCACCCGTTCGAATTGATATCATCACATCCCTGTCCGGCGTTTCCTGGGAGGAAGCATACAAAGGCCGTGTTAAAGTGAATTACGGCGATATATCGATATGTTTCATTGGCCGGGATCAACTTATTTTAAATAAAAAAACCACTGCCAGCAAAAAGGACCTTGCCGACCTGGAAGCATTAGGAGAAGAATAATCAGCGGAACTTCCCCCTATGATGGGAGATTTTTCTACGCCACTTTCAGCATCAGCCTAATCACCGGCCACCAGCGGTTGATCCGCGCGGCCGTTCTCAGGTGTTTAAAAATATACCACTCAAAATTGCCGATGAGAAAATATGATCCCTTGATCTGTTTGAACACGGATGTTCCTTCAAATTCTTTTTTAAACCCTGCGATATGTTCATCCGTCCAGAGTTTTTCTTCAGATGCATCCAGCCCTTTCTTGCCGCCCAGCTCCGTCATTTTGTCGGCCACCGCCGAAACCCAGAAATCGGCCATGGCCATGCCGGAATACAGCCCGGAGGATCCGAACGGGTCGATAAACCCTGCGCTGTCGCCGATGAGCACTATCCCCTTTGCTGGAACAATATCCGCCACCATGGCGGCATTGCTCATGCCGGTGAGTTCCTCGTTTTTTATGTCCGCCCCTTTAAAATAATCCGAAAATCCGGGATAATTATTTTTCAACTGTTTCCAGACGTTCATGATGGTTTTGTTGTCCGGCACCATAACGGTTTTCATGGAATGAACTTGGCCCATGCGCAGCATCAGGCCCAGCTCCATTTTTTTGCCGCCGATGGGAAATCCGTATGCCACGCACGGAG
>JAHECJ010000054.1 GCA_024641805.1 Desulfococcus sp. | reverse complement strand
TGCCTTGAGGAGCGGCACTGCCAGATCCTCGGCCCGGGTGTTCCAGAAAATTCCTTTTTCCCCGGCCCGGCCAAAAGCGGTCCGGACCGCATCGACTAAAACCACTTCATTGACTTGCATTTTTACTGTCCCTTTTTTCCTGAATTGAATCGGAATTTTTAAAAATGGTAAAGAATTCATTGTTAACAGGTTTCGGGTGTCAGGTGTCAGGCCGGGTAAGTTATTTCCTGAAACCTGAACACTGAAAACTGACACCATCAATCATTGACTGTCAAAACGCGCCTTCCGGCATCTCCGCGATCTCCCTGCTTTTTCTAAGGCAGGATCGGATTCTGGCCAGGGTGTGCGGCAACGTAATGTCCGAATACCAGGTGGCCTGCAAAATTTTGCCGGTGTAAAAGTTGTTTTTGGATGTTTTTTTAGCCAGTTTATCGGCAATGATAGCCATGTCCAAGAGCCGCCAGGTCATAATCAAATCCCCGAAACAGAGCAGTGCCGGATAAGTGGCGGCCCCCCAGTGAACCGGGTCGGTTTTCCGGATTTCGTTCATCTCAAGAACGGTTCGGAAGACTGTATTAAATGTTGTTTCAAGATGTTGAACGGTTTTTCCAAGTGTCGGGTGGGACCTGTTGCTTTTGCAAAATGTTTCAATTTCCTGCGTAAATTCATGAAAGGGTGCGCCGCCGGCAATGGTCATTTTCCGACCCATGAGATCCATGGACTGGATACCGTTGGTGCCTTCATAGAGGGACATGATTTTCACGTCACGCAGATACTGTTCCAAAGGGAAATCCCTGCAGTACCCGTAACCGCCCAGACACTGGATAGCGATTTCGCAAACCCGGAATCCAATATCCGAGCAGTAAGCCTTGATAATAGGGGTGATAAAATCCACCAACTGCTTGTAATGATTTTTTTCATCGCCTTCTGCCAGTTCATACGCCAGGTCCGACCAGAATGCAGCCATGTAAATCATGGACCGCATTCCGTCCACCGATGCTTTCATCCACAGCAGCATCCGACGGATGTCCGGATGATTTATAATCGGCACGTCGTCACGGGTATTTCCGGTAATGTCCTTTCCCTGAATCCGGCTTTTGGTATAGGCCAGGGCGTTCAGATAGGCCGTGCTGGCAATGGCCATGCCGCTGACCCCGGTGTTGATCCGGGCGGAATTCATCATCTGGAACATGTGTGCCAGTCCCATGTTTTCCTGGCCGCACAGATACCCGATGCAATGATCTTTGGATCCGAATTCCAGGGTGCAGGTGGGCGAAGCATGCAGACCGAGCTTTTCTTCGATGTTGACACACCTTACATCATTGTCCGGTCCCAGGGTGCCGTCATCATGAACCCTGATTTTCGGAACAATAAACAGGGAAATGCCCTTGACGCCTTCCGGTGCTTCGTCAACCCGGGCCAGCACCAGATGAACAATGTTTTCCGTCAGGTCATGGTCTCCCCAGGAAATAAAGGTTTTGGTGCCTTTGATTTTAAAATGATCGCCTTCCCGGAATGCGGTTGTCCGGATGCCGGCCAGATTGGAACCGCTATCCGCTTCGGTCAGGCACATGGTCCCGGTCCAGTCACCATGGTAGCAGCGGGGGACAAACTTTTTTTTCAAATCATCTGTCGCGAATGTTTCAATCAGATGGGCCGCTCCGTGGGTCAGGCTCGGGGCCATGTTAAAGGACTGGCAGGCCCCGTACATCAGGTCGTTGACCACAATCCGCATCATGTGCGGAAATCCCTGGCCGCCGAATTCCGGGTCACGGGCAGCGGCAATCCACCCGTCCTCGGCATACCGATGATAAGCGTCTTTAAATTCGTCCGGGCATAAAACCTGTCCGTTTTCAAATGTCACGCCGTTTGCTTCACCGATTTCCTGGAGCGGATCGACCACCTTTTTTGCAAACACCGCCGCCTCGTTGACTGCCATATCCAGCGCTTTGACGTTAAGGTCCTGATAGCGGGGGAGGGCGCACAGCGATCCGTAGCGGAGCTGGTCGTTTAAGATAAACAGGATGTCTTTGAGATTGACTTTAAAATGGGGCATGGGTTTGGTCTCTCATTCTATTATTCGGGATTGCCGATCTTACCGCATCTACGTCGTCAGATGCTTTCCCGCATAGGCGACTATAGCGTGAAAGCATCTTCCTTGTATCTACGGCAACCTCGACAATCCTTCAATTCAGGTAAATATTAAAAAATCTTTTGGTCCAGTCAGGTTTATCTTTAAATTGTGATTTATAAATCAATTCGTTAATCGTCTTGGGTATAATCATACCAGCCCTTGCCGGTTTTTCGGCCCAGGTGCCCGGCTTTGACTTTCCGTCTCAGCAAAAGCGGGGGGTACCAGCGGGGATCGCCGGTTTCCTGGTACATGGCCATGAGCGCGCCATAGGTGACATCCAGGCCCACCATGTCTCCGGTTTCGAAAATACCCATTTTCCGGCCGGAAGCCAGCTTCAGTCCTTTGTCAATATCCTCTATGCTGGCAACCCCTTCTTCCACCAGGCGCATGGCCTCCATGGAGGATGGCATGTTGATCCGGTTAATCACAAAACCGGCCACATCCCGGTTGACCATGATCGGCGTTTTGCCGATTTGCTCCACAAACGCTCTGCCAATTTGGGCGGTGGCATCCGTGGTCAGCATGCCCTTGATCACTTCAACAGCCATCATCATGGGCACCGGGCTGAAAAAATGAAGCCCCAGGACTTTTTCCGGACGTGAAGTGACGGCCGCCAGCTCCGTAATAGGAATAGCGGATGTATTGCTGGCAATCAGGGTATCCGGCCCGCAGCATTCATCGAGTTTTTTAAAGATATCGTGTTTGATTTCGAGCTTTTCAAACACTGCTTCAATGGCCAGGTCCGGTTTTATCCTCGGTTCAGGTCCCGGATCAATGCGCTCCACGAATGTAATCCGGTTTAAAATGGTGTCTTTGTCTTCGGTGAGTTTGCCTTTTTCCGCAAATTTGCCCACCGACCAGGCGATGTTTTTTTGTGCTTTTTCAAGAGCGGACGATGACGCATCGTGCAGCATGACCGCGATGCCCGATTGGGCGCAGACCTGGGCAATTCCACTGCCCATGAGTCCGGAACCAATGACTAAAACGGATTTGATTGACATGATAGACTCCTCAATTATTATCTGTACCTTCCAAAATCCGGTGTTCTCTTTTCCATGAAGGCATTTTTCCCCTCCAGCGATTCCTCGGTATCGTAAAACATGCTTAACCCGCCGACCCCCAGGTTGGTGATTCCCACGACCCCGTCGGTTTCAGCGTGAAACGCGTATTTGAGCATTTTCAGGGCAGTGGGGCTTTTGGCCAGCAGGTCGGCACACCACCGGTCTACTTCTTCATCGAGCTTTTCATGCGGAACCACGGCATTGACCAACCCCATTTCAAGGGCCTGGGCGGCGGTGTACTGCCGGCATAAGAACCAGATTTCCTTGGCTTTTTTGAGACCCACGGCGCGGACCAGGTCGCCGGTGCCGTAGCCCGGGTCAAAACTGCCCACTTTGGGTCCGGCCTGACCGAATCTGGCTTTATCCGAGGCGATGGAAAAATCGCACACCACATGAAACACATGGCCGCCGCCGATGGCATATCCGTTGACCCGGGCAATGACCGGTTTGGGAATGGTCCGTATCAGGCCGCTGACCTGCTGCCATCCGACTTCAAGGGGCAGGGCGGCAACGGTCCCGGCATATCCGCCGGCTTCCCGGATGGACTGGTCGCCGCCGGTGCAGAAGGCTTTATCGCCGGCCCCTGTCAGAACAACAACGCCGACGGATTTGTCCACCCAGGCGTCGGTAAGGGCCTGGGTGAGTTCATAAATGGTGGTGGTGGTGCAGGCATTGTATTTCTCCGGCCGGTTGATGGTGATTCGCGCCACCCCCTCTTTTTTTTCATAAAGGATTTCGGTAAATTCCATGATCGTCTCCTTGTTGGTTAAATATTCAGCCGACGGGCAATCACCTCTTTGAGTACTTCGTTTGCCCCGCCGTAAATCCGCTGCACCCTGGCATCCACAAACAGACGGGAAATCAGGTATTCCCGCATGTACCCGTACCCGCCGAAAAGCTGAAGGCACTTGTCCGCCGCTTCAAACTGGAGTTCCGTGAGCCAGTATTTGGCCATGCTCACTTCCCGCACCACGTCCTCGCCGGCCATATGCCGAGGAATCAGATCATCTAAAAACGATCGGGCCAGCTGGACCTTGGTGGCCACTTCGGCCAGGGTGAACCTGGTATTCTGGAATTTGCTTAATGTTTTCCCGAAGAGTTTTCGGCCTTTGACGTAATCGAGGGTGATATCCAGCGCTCCCTGGGCGGCGGCAAACGCGCCGATCGCTAAAACCAGCCGTTCCTGCTGAAGATTGTGCATCAGGTATTTAAAGCCTTCGCCTTCATTGCCCAGAAGGTTTTCCACCGGCACCCGGCAGTCGTCAAAAAATATTTCCGAGGTGTCCTGGGCGCGCATGCCGATTTTTTTCAGGTTGGCGCCTTTGCGGTATCCTTTGCGATCGGATTCAATGACCAGGAGGCTGACACCGGCATGGGGCTTTTCCGTCTCGGCGGTGCGCACGGCCACCACGCACAGGTCCGCCAGCTGGCCGTTGCTGATGAAAATTTTGGACCCATTGACGATATAATGGTCCCCGTCGCGAACGGCCTGCGTGGAAAGGCTGGCCAGGTCGGACCCGGCATCCGGTTCGGTCATGGCCACGGCGAGAATAAATTCGCCGGAAACGCATTTGGGAACCCATCGTTTCTTCTGCTCTTCGTTGGCATAGAGTTCGATATACGGGAATACGATATCACTGTGCAGGGGCCAGAAAAGGCTGCTGAGTCCATGGTAATAGAGTTCTTCCGTGATCACCGTGGAATAGAGGAAATCGGCCCCCGGTCCGCCGTATTTTTCTTCAGCAGTGGGGCACAGAAAATCATTTTTACCCGCTTCCAGCCATGCCTCCCGGGGGGTGACCCCGATATCTTCCCACTCTTCATAAAACGGGATAATTTTGTCTTTTAAATAGGATCTGAATGATTTTCTGAACATGTCGTGTTCTTTTTGAAAAATCCGGCGTTTCATGGTTCCTCCTGATATTGATATGCGTTAATTCAATAAATTCAATTTGTGTATTTCTATTTTTTAATGACACGGGTAAAGAGGTATAAGGTATAAGGCTGAAGGTGGATAACCATTCTTATAAAAGAAAAATATGTGCTTATTTGTTCCAATTTGCTCTTTTGTCCTTCAGTCTTATACTTTCAACCTAAACACCTTCTTCGTTTATCAGTCGTTCTTTGACAAATGATTCCAGTTCCGCCCGGTGATCGGTCAAAATCTGCTGGTAAATTGTTGCATCAAAAAACTGCTTGACCGTGGGCAGGGATATGATCAGGTAGCGATGCGCCCCGAGCAACTGGAGAATGAAAATTTCCGGGTTGACCGGCTTGAACATCCCCTGGTTCTGTCCGGATTTTATCATGCCGGTCAGTTCCCTGAAATAGTCCACAAAAAACCATTTTTTGGCTTTTTCAGCCCGCTTGGGGTTATCCAGCAGTTCCCGCAAAATAATATTTTCCCGGTTGGGTTTTTTTTCAGAATTATTGCAAAGTAACTGAACAAACGCGAAAATCTGTTCTTTTTCGTCCGAAAAAGCTTCACGGATCCCCTGGACCTCATGCGTCATTTCATCTGCCAGTTTTTTCAGTACCGCGCCGTAGAGTTTTTCCTTGGTGGGAAAATGGTGGAGCAGGGAGGATTTGGCGATGCCGATGCCCTCTGCAAGGTCCCGGATGCTGGTGCCGTAAAACCCTTTTTCGGCAAACAGGGATTCCGCGATATCGATTAATTTTTCAGCGGTAGCAGGTGGTTTTTGAGGGGTCATCTTTTCTTCCGTGATTATTATTTCCATGCATATGAGCATGCGGGCAATGAACTGGAAAATAGCCTACCGACCGATCGGTAGACAGTCAAGTATTTTTTTTTATTCCCACGCTTTTTTGGGTTAAAATGTTGAAATAAATTGCCGTCAGTGATTTAACAGCCTGTCAAATCCATTTTCAGGCAGTGCATGCTGCAGATCCTTTTGACATGCATAAATATTTGGATTACAGGTCTATTTTTTTCTATCGAATTGACCATTATAAAGAGGAACGGGATGGGGTTATTAAACCGGGATATTGAACTTCGGCTGGACTTGACGGACCGGTGCAATCTGAAATGTATCATGTGTTTTATGGGATATGAAGCCGGCCGGGATCGAACGCGGCATTTTGATATGACCGCCGATTTTTTTGAAGAAATCACCGCTGAAATCCTCCCCCGGGTCAATATCCTTCATTTGTCCGCCGGATATGAACCCTTGCTGAATAAAGATTTGTCCGCCATTTTATCGGTGATCAAAAAAAATAATGTTCCCCAGGTGGTCATGACCAGCAATTTAATGGCGCTGACGGACCAGACGGCCGATCTGTTAACCGACGGATATATCCATGAACTGCATGTGTCCATGGATGCGGCAGACAAAACCATATATGAGATGATCCGCCAGAAAAGTGATTTTGATCGGGTGGTGTCCAACCTGGAAAAAATTAATCATTTAAAATTATCAAAAAAATCCAAATACCCGAAAATCGTCTTCAATTACGTGTTAATGAAATTAAATTTCAGCTATTTGAAGGATTTTGTCGATTTCGCCGGCTCGCTGGGGATCCGGGAAATCAACTGTGCCGAGTTCCGGGTCCCGTATAACTATCAAAAAGACCTGCTGCCGGTGGGCAGCCGGGGGTTGCCCGCTGATTTTGACCTGGCCGATCAGCATATTGATTATCACTCGCCTGAAGTCAAAAAAGAATTAATTGAAACAGTAAAATACGCTTCGGACCAGGGGATCTTTTTAAATGTGCCGTATAAATTTGATGTAAACGGCGCCGGAAAGTTGATGAGAAGAAAAAAGCAGGTCGCGCATCTTTGGGAAAAAAGCAGCCTGATGACGTTTCGGGCAAAAATGGCGTTTGGCATCAATTATTTAAAAAAATATCCGACATACCGGAAAGTCTCATGTTCGTTCCCCTGGCGGCAGATGATTCTGACAGCCACCGGGGAAGTGCTCCCGTGCTGCACCTGGTCGGGTGCGCCGTCCATGGGAAGTATCCATGAGGAACCGCTTGCCAAAATCTGGAACAATGAAAAATATTTGAGGGTACGGGACGGAATCCGGAATGGTAATTATCCGGAAGCCTGTAAGCAGTGTATTGTGGGGATGAGGAAGCGGCACGGCATATAACCCGCATTTCTTATGCGTCGATTTCACCGGATCTGCCGCGTTCCAGGACAATCGCAGTAGCACGCTACAGCTTCATGTCCTGCGCCTTGCATCTGCAGCAAACTCGACGCTTGAGAAATGCGGGTTTTTTTCATCAATGCTGTTAAAAAAGAGCTGAAAATGATTATTTGTCATTTTTAATATCAATATTCCCCGCATATCGTCCCACCGTCGCATCGTCCACACAATTGGTCAGTTCGTCATCCGTGGCATGACGGATGTCTTTCAAGGCATCAATGGAACAGATAAATTCATTTCCGGTTGCATCTTTCACCCGAACATAGGTTTCTTTTTTGGCTTTATTCTTCATAATGGCCTCCGAATTATCTAAAGGATTATTGGATAACCGCTGCTGCTAAAACAATAATACCTGTTTGAACGGTTTGCACAAAAATTAAACATGTTCGATGACGGCATGATTGCAAATTGATTTGAAATCGGTTAGTTTAATTGCCATTTACCTTTTCATCAAAGGAGCGTTGAATGAGGATGTATAAACAGGGGCTGGCGGTCAGCTGGGAATTATTCGGGTTGAGCCGGAATTTTGTGTTTTTTGTGTTCGTGATTCTGTTTTTTCTGGTGCATTCCGCTTTTACCGTCACAACGCTTTTTCTTGATCATATCTTTTTCCCGGGATTCCGGAAAGTGAAAGTTAAACAGCCGGTATTTATTATCGGCCATCCCCGGAGCGGCACCACCTTCATCCATCACCTGTTCACCCAGACGGGGGAGATGGCCGCATTTACCACCTGGCAGCTGCTGTTTCCGGCCATAACGGCACGGGGAATCGTGAAACCGATTGTTAAGGTATTGACGCGGAAGCACCCGATTGTTCTTATTCCCGAGGAAGCCGGTCACCAGATCGCACTTGATACGGTGGAAGAAGATGAAATGCTGTTTCTGCATAATCATGACACCCAGTTTGTGATTATCGGAACACCGCTGGGATTTTCTGAAAAAGATTACCGGGAAATCCGGTTTCACGACCTTCAGCCGAGAAAAAGAAGAATCAAATCAGCCCTTTTTTTAAAATCCATTTTTCAGCGGCACATTTATTATACCGGCAAAACCCAGATTTTTGCCCAGACGCATTTTTCCACCCACCGGATCAAGACGCTGATGGAAGTGTTTCCGGACGCAAAGTTTATCTATATGCACCGCATGCCCGAAGAAACCCTGCCGTCCTATTTATCATTGACACACAATACGCTGGATATCCTGTGGGGAATGCACCGGTTTTCAGATGCGCAGAAAGCCACCTTTTATAATCGACGGTACGAGGCCAGCCTGGAACTCTACCGGTATTTTTATGAACTGTGGCACAACAATGAAATCGACCGTGAAAAAGTGCTGATCGTGCCGTATAAAAAGTTGCGCAAAGAGCTGATGCCCATGTTTGAGCAGATAGTTGAATTTACGGGAATCACACCGAGCGATGAATTACGCAGCGCGGTGGCGCATCAGGCGCAAAAACAGAAATCGTATCAGCGGAAACACGAGGTGAAAACGCTTGCGGATTTCGGTATCAGTGATGATCGCGTCCGAAAAGATTTTGCGTTTTTATATACCGACGACCCGTTCGCGGACCAAAGGAATTAAAGATCTCCGCAGGCGTTTGTGTATTTATCCAGTATTTTTATAATTTTATCATGCACCAGCC
>JAHECJ010000053.1 GCA_024641805.1 Desulfococcus sp. | reverse complement strand
GATGATGGTCAGACTTTCCAGATCAAGATACGTTTCAGCATCATCATGGTAAAGAAACACGGCGTTTGCCGGCATAAGTTCATCCGTGTCATTGAAATTCAGAATGATTGGAACCCGGGGGAGGGCGCGGAAAGCGACACTCAAATCATAAGATTCGGTTTCCACAACAGTTCCGCCGAGGTTTCGGCATCGTGATTTGAGCTGATTCATATGACCGGAAAAAGTGGTCGTGATAATTTTACCTGTGTTTTCGGTAAACCGGGAAAATAATGGGCCTGCATTTGAAAACTCCCTGAACGTCACCAGTCTGTGTGACGCTTTAGAAATTTTTTCAGGACACATCATTAAATACGTGCAGAGGACGACCTTAACCGCAACGGTCACCGCATATCCTTTGATGTCTATAAAATCATGCCCATCAAATACAATCTGACGATTGAAAAAATCAAAAACAAATAATGGATCCTGTTTATAAATGCCAAGGATTTCGGCCTTGCTGGAAAAATCAATTGTTCTGATCTGAGGCAGGCAGGAGGCGTATTTATTATCAAATACTTTTGAATTTTCCATATGAGGTCACGTTTCCCCATGAGAAATAAGGGTCAGTTCTGACAGCAGTTCATCGTATTCATCTTCATACGCCAGCAGTTCCATCATGACGGGCGGCTTTGCGGAGTGCGCGGGAAGACGCTGTTTTGTTTCACGGATCAGGGTTCCAAGTTCTTCCATTCTCTTTTTTATGTCATTTGTTGAGATCTGCATTTAATAGTTCACTCCTGCTGCCTTTACAAACTGAGCACTGTGCGAGTGACATGGGGTGACGCCATATACCATGCTGCAGGCAGGGCATTGGGACTCCATGGTTTCCATTTGGAAAATGGCATCACAATTAGAGCAGTGAATTTCAAGGGGAGTCCCCAAAGGATTTGTATTAAAGCCCATCATTCTGATTTTATCTACGATCTGTTTTCCTGACTCAAACGTTCCTGAACATCCGTCATGCATTGTTTTGTTCCTCCTGTTTTTGTTGTTTTGTTAAAACTTAACAAAAAAGCCCTCTGAAAGAATTGATCTAAATCAAGAAAAATAAAATTATGATTAAAAAGAAAGATCGGTGCTTATAGAAGTTCTCAGATTAATATTCCGATTCAAAAAATTTACACTTATCCGGTCATTGCGAACGAAGTGAAGCAATCTCAACGCCGAAGGAGATTGCTTCGTCGCTGACGCTCCTCGATGACAGTCAAACGGAAAATATTTATGAGAACCACTATATTCCTGACAATCCATCGGTGCGCTCCGAATTCGGGCTTATGAAGTGACGGAAATTCACAAAGTAAATATGAGGAACAGATGAACGTCCAGCATCATATTGGTGGACATTCATTATTTCATGCGGTAAAAACGGTGAGTGAAGCACCAATTAAGGAGCACACCTGTGTTTGAAGATTATCCATTTTCCAAACTGTTCAAGGCTTCCCCCGATGTTTATCCGGACAAAGATCCTCTGGATATGGATCTGCTCATGAAACTTCGCCCGGTTGCCAAGTTCCTCTCCTATTATTTTCGCCCAACATTTATCGGTCTTGAAAATCTTCCCCTCCAAGGCCCGGCGCTTTTGGTGGGAAACCACGGCATCATTGGCTTTGATGCCGTGTTTGTTTTTCTTGGGATTTATGATGCCATTGGACGCATGCCCCGGGGACTGGGCGACTATCACCTGTTTCTTGACCCGGTCTTGCGGAAATTTTTTACCAGGTTAGGCGGATTGTCCGGGACCCAGGAAAATGCCATCCGGTTTCTCGAGGCCGGAAACCTGGTGAACGTTTATCCGGGCGGTGCCCGGGATGCCTGGAAAGGGCATGAGGGCCGCTATAAACTGCATTGGGAAAAGAGTTTCGGGTTTATTGAAGTGGCGATGAAAACCAATGTGCCCATCATCCTTCACATGGGAATCGGCACGGACGACACGTATCGCATACTCGGCAGAATGCCCCTGATTGGGCGAATCCTGGGGCATTCAAAGTATGAGATTCCGTTATGGTTTGGCTGGGGGCCGCTGCCGCGGCCGGTCAAATTCTGTTACTATATTTCCCCGTTGATCCATCTGGAAGGTGGCCCGGAGGATGTGTCCGATCGTTCCATGGTGGAACGAAACCACCAGATGGTATGGGATATCGGCAGGCAGATGCTTGAGGAGGGATTGGAACGGCGGAAGTCCGTCTGGTTTGGGTAGAAGGGAGAAAACTGAAGGGAAAGCATGACAGGGTATTTGATTATTTTTTCCTGATTGCTCGGCGATGCCGGGAGGGGGTAAAATAAAAGTATAGCATCAAACATCAAACGTTCAACATCCAACGTTGAATTAAAAAAGTGGCCGGATGATTTTAAATTCGTCGGCCACTTTTTTATTTTAAGTCAGGGCGGTTTTATTTTTAGCTATATTTTATCCGATAGATCATGAGGTTGCCGATTCTGCTGCGGTTGAAATTGAAATTGCAGTTTGCTTATTGACAGTTCAAGTTGGAACATGCATACTGGTCGGTATGAAAAAAAAGAAAAATCCTGAAAAATCAAAAAACGACATCATTGATGCCGCGCTGTCGGTGATCCACCAAAAGGGGTTTAAGTCGTCAAGCGTTAACGACATCCTTTCAGATACAGGTCTCACCAAGGGAGCCCTGTATCATCATTTTCCCAACAAAAACGCCTTGGGTTACGCTATTCTTGAGCGGGTTCGCGATATGGTCCAGGATACCTGGCTGACACCCCTTGAAGGACACCCGGACCCAATTACAGGGCTTCAGGAGGCAATGCTTTCGGCCGGGGCGGAGTTAAACGATTCGGACATTGCTTTCGGCTGTCCGTTAAATAATCTGGCTCAGGAAATGTCCGCCATGGATGAAGAATTCCGCCAGCGTTTTGTAGAACTTTATGATTTCTGGCGAAACGGTATTGCCGATGCCATTCGCCGGGGGCAAAACAATGGCACCGTCATCAAGACGGCGGATCCTGTCAGCACGGCTACTTTTTTCGTCGCTGCCCTGACCGGCGGCCGCGGACTCGCAAAAACCACGCACAATATCGAAATTCTTGTTATTTGCGCGGACACCCTGATTCGTTACCTGGAGTCGCTGCGCGTAACATCAGAATAACCCCGGAGAACCCTGTTGTTTCACCGGGTGTTTTTTTGATATTTAACATACCTACCGTTAGGTATGAACAGATCAACAACCGATATGACCGGTTGTTAGTAGACTGGCCGTAATATTTAATTCAGGGAGGTGCATGATGAAAGAGGGGAGATTAAATGTCATTGTCGGGGGAATCGCCATTCTGGTTGGAGCTGTCGGCGGATTTTGTCTGGGGTTTTCCATGGAGCCGTTCTTTAAAGATGGGTTTTACGCCATGACACTGCCCAGGCTGCTGCTGAAGGCCGGCCACACACACGGTATGCCGTTTGGTTTATATAATTTAATTATCGGCGTGCTGCTTCCGCAACTGACACTTGGGAGCACTGGCAAAAAATGGTGTTCCATTTTGTCCATCCTTGCGTTTATCATGCCGATCGGCCTGATCTTAAGAGGCATCACCGGTGGCGCCATGACCTTTGCGCCGGTGGCATTGCTGGGAGCGGTCTGTTTCATGTCGTCCATTGTTCTGGTGATCATTGGGGCTGTAAAACAATAAGAAAAAGGAAAGTTATCATGCGGCTGGAAGAACATCCAACAGTTATCAACTATCGTATAAAACAGGCCGTCCCATCAAAAAATGTGGATGCCATTCTTTCCGCCGGATGGGTCAAGACCCTGGCATTGGAATCCGGAGCGGATGACGCTGGTATTGTTGAGATCAATTGCTCTGAAGTGGACGATCAGCGGACGGATATCCTTAAATTGTTCCCGGAGACCAAAAGTCTGATCGTCCTTGCGGCCCGTTTGAATCGTGAAAATATTCGCTGTATTTCACGCGCTGTATCGGATCATGAATTTATCGTCGGGCTGGAAAAACTCAAATATGCATCCCAGAAAATTGCATCCGCACTAATGGCAAAGGGCGTCCGGGCACTGACACCGTCCGGGGCGTTTCCCATGGATGTGGATCGCTGGCCCGGGAAAATGTGGGCGATTTCACATAAACCGCTTGCGGTTGCTGCCGGTCTGGGTCAGTTTGGATTGAACCGTCTTATTCTCCACCCCAGATTTGGCGGTTTTATCGTGTTGTCTACGATACTGATTGACGCTAATGTTGATGCTTACGACCAGCCCATCGACTATAATCCTTGCATTGACTGCAAACTCTGCGTGGCAGCCTGCCCCACGGGCGCCATCCGGAAAGACGGATATTTTTATTTTTCAAATTGCATGACCCATAATTACCGGGATCGGATGGGCGGGTTTTCCGACTGGGTGGAAAAGATTGCAAACAGCAGGGATGCAGTTGATTACCGGCATAAAGTGCCGGACAAGGAAACCGTATCCATGTGGCAGTCGCTAAGCTATGGCATATGCAACAAATCGACTTACTGCATGGCGGTCTGCCCGGCCGGTGAAGAGAACATCGGCCCATATATCGATGACCGGAAAGCTTACAACCGGACCGTGTTAAAACCATTTCAGGAAAAAGAGGAAATGATCTTTGTGGTACCGGGTTCGGATGCCGATGCGTATGTAACAAAACAATATCCCCACAAGACCGTCCGGTATGTTGGAAACGGGCTCCGGCCGGATACGGTGGCCAATTTCTTTAATGCGCTGCCCCTTGTTTTTCAGCGGGAGCAATCCCAAGGATTGGAAGCCACCTATCACTTCAGCTTTACAGGCAGTGAATCAGTCCTGGCAACGGTTACGATCAAGGATAAAACCATCACTGTCTTTGACGGGCATGTCGGCAAATCCGATATCCATATCAAGGCAGACGCCAAAACATGGATCGCATTCCTTTCAAAGGAAAAAAATCTTTTGGCTGCCATGGTCAGCGGAAAGATCCGTGTAAAAGGTTCTCCCTTGCTGATGCAGAAATTTGCGAAGTGTTTTCCGGCATAAACATCTATCCGCGAAGAGATCATCATCATATCTGACGCCGGAGATGAACCATACCTGAATTAAGCTTCAAAGGAGTCCCACCATGCCATTTATAAAAATGATCCCCCCTTCAAAAGCCAAAGGAGAGACAGCCAATGTCTATCAGTATGCAAAAGAAATGACTGGGATCAGCCAGATTGGGAAAGTCGTTCAGATGTTTTCCTTGCGAGCCGGATCCATGCGCCGGATGATCCGTTTGTGGGAACTGTCCATGTGGGCAGGGAACGAGCCCCGCGCAACTCGTGAAATCGTTTCAGTCGCCGTTTCCCGGCTGAACGAATGTCATTACTGAATCGACGGCCACGAGGCCATGCTGCAGGCTGCAGGCGGCGATGCATTCCGGGTGGCAAAACTGCTCGAAGGAACTGCTGAGAACACTACCCCTTTGGAATTCGCACTGATCGAATTGGTGAAAAAGGCCCATTATAAACCGGCGATGATGACACCAAGAGATCTGGATCCGATTCACGAACATTCAGGGGATGGTGCGTTAGACTATGTGCAGGTGATCGGGCTCTTTCATTTTATAAATCGTATTGCGGATCTGCTTCAAGTGTCTCCGGAAGCTCTGCCGGAGTCTTTACGGCGGTTCGAGCCGCTTCGGCGGTTTGGTGTTCGGGTCGGCAGTTTCGTCGTCGCGAGAATGGACCTGAGCAACAGGCAGTATAGTACTACATATGAACAGGCATTACAGAACATCACGCCGGTTTTTAATCAAGCCACGGGTGAAAATCCGGGTGAAGCGCTATCCGGTCTTAAAAAAAGACCCCGGCTGATTGAAGCATTCCAGATTATGCTGGAAGAAAGGGAGCTTCGCAGCAGCCTGGATCGGGAAATAATTAAAAAAGTTCAACAGACAGTGGAAGCGGTTCTCCCTGAAGACAGGGATGAGGCGGAAGGATTTCATTCCCGTCCGGAAAACCCGGTCGAAGCGTTTGCCTTTATCGGCACGCGATATGCTCACCGGATCACCGGGGATGTTATTTCGGCCCTTAAGTCTGATGGATTTGATGACACCGGTATTATGGATCTTGCCATCGCCGTGGCGGATGCCAACCAGTGGGCCCGAGTGCATCGCCTGTTGGGGCTCAAACCGGAATTGTTTTATTTGTAAAAGTAACGCCGGGACAAAAAGGCGGAACAATTATTGCCGGGACATGAGCGGGTTGCAGTTTTTGATGATGACCTTGCCTTCCAGCAGATTGCCTCTGGAATATTCAGTGAAAATACAGGTATTGGTTTTCGGGTCATAGTTTTCAATCCACAGGTTGTCGTCTTTCCATGTAGCGCCCATGTGGAGCTGGCCGGCCGGAACCTGAATGGCCATGACACCGCCGTAACGCTTGACAAAAATCTGCTGGAAATGAAAAGTGTAGGCCCCCCATCCGACTACCAGAATAATCACTGAAAGAATTAAACCGGGTTTCCATTTTTTGGCTTTCATGCCGATGCCGAATAAAATAACTGCTGCGATTCCAATAACAGCGGCCCAATACAGATAAGTGATCATGTGGATTCCTTTTTTTGTATGTTTTAAGAGTTTGAATTTATAAGGTCAGACGACTTTATTTAATGCCTGTTCGGCTTCGCTGCTGCTTTCATAGATATGGGCGGCCACATTTCGCCGGGACAGGGCATCGCCCAGCTTCATACGCAGGAATGTACTGGTTGTATAACGGGTGATGCCGAATCGGACGGCCACCGCCGGTTGATGGCTTATCCTTCGGAATCGTCATTTTAATTATTCCTTTCCTGTGAAAGGGGATTGTGCAAATTGTTTCGCACACTGAAAATCATGATCAGTCATACAAAAAAGACAGGTAAAACAATTGGTGCCAGGTTTCGGGTGTCAGGAAAGAAAAAAGAAACTGAAACCTGAATACTGCACTCAAATCAGATGTTCCTTACTGCTATTTCAAGCTTCGATGCAACTTAAAAGGTCTTGCAAGTTTCAATGAAATCAGTGCTAAAACCACATGCGATGACTCCACACATCTTCTTCTAAACTCTTCTTGTCATTCTGCAATGCAATGTACATGGAAGCGTTCTGAATGGCGAGTCCGCCCTGCCGGGCCAGTGCATTGACCAGCATCAGCATATCTTCCGGAAACTCCCTTTTTTCGCCGCTATACAGGCGCATGACGCCGATGGCTTCATCACCTGAAAAGATGGGCGCCCACAGCATGGATGCAATCCCTTCCGCAATGGTTTCATTTGTGTATTGGATGCGTTTGTCTGTCTTTACATCCATGATTGCAATTGTTTCACCATTTTTGATTAATTGCATCCCATCTCCGGCATCAACCGGACCCTTGTTTAGAAATGCTTCACTCAATCCATAACTGGCAACCAGATCCAGGGTGTTGGTTTTTTTGTTGTACAGGCGGATGGTTACGCCGATCATATTCAGTGCTTCAGCGATTTCCTGGGTCAGAATGTGAAGAATCTTTTTAATGTCTAAGCTTGAGTTGATATTATTTGCCATGTTTAAAAATAACATTGCATTTTTTCGAATGCGATCCATCAGCCGCGCCCGTTCGATGGCCATTCCGCCATGTTCCGCAAGGGCTGATAAAAATTTGATTTCATCATCCGTGAATTTTCTTTTTTTAGCCGTATACAGGGATAATATGCCGATGGTTCGGTTGTTTACCATGACCGGAACCGTCAGGATGGAAGCGATCCCTTCAGCTTTTTTGGCATCACGATTTTCCAGTCGCGGATCTGCTGTCGCATCCTCGAATGAGAGATAACCGCCATTGAGAATGGCTTTTATAAGTCCTTTGGCCTGGAGCGGGCTGGCATGGAGATATTGTTCTGAAAGTCCCTTCTGGGCAACCGGCAAGAAAATGCTATCCTGTCCATCCGCCAAAAACAGACATGCTGCTTTTCCTGCCATTGTTTCGATGACGTTTTCGACAATCATGTTTAAAATGTCATCTTTGTTGCGTGCAGTGCCAAACGCCTTGCTGATGTTGATAAAAGCATTAAAATAATCGGTTTGCTGGGACATTTCTTAGTCTCCTTAATAATATCAATTCATTGTTCTCTGTTATTTCTTTACAGATTTTTTAACTTTCGGTTTAGATGGAGCTGCCGTGCTTTTTTTTCTGGCCGGGGTCTTTTTGGCCGTTGTCGTTTCCGGTTTCATATCTTCATGTTCCGCGAGCCAGCTGATGATTTTTGGCGTAAATTCGCTCTGGCTTTTGGATGACACATAAATACCGATATGACCGGTTTTCATGCACAGGTCCTCAACATCCAGGCTGCCCACCCGGGATGTCAGCAAATTACACGCTCCAGGCGGGACAAGATGATCGAACTGACCATATATATTTAAAAGCGGCATGGTAAGGTTCTTTAAATCCACTCGCTTGCCGTCAAGTTCCAACTGGCTGTTGATTAATTTATTCTGCTGATAACAATCCTTGATAAACTGGCGAAACGTTTCACCCGGGACGGCCGGACTGTCAAAAATCCATTTTTCCATTCGGACAAAGTTTTCAACAAAAACTTTATTATCCATGTTTTCAGTAAAGCCCACGTATTTATCAATCATCAGTCGAGCGGGATTCAACAGTAGAAAACCAAAATTCATTAAATCTCCCGGCATGTTGCCGTAGGTATCCACAAGCAGATCAACGTTTAAATTGCGCATCCAGATGTGCAGCAGGCCTTCGTCCGTGTCAAAATTGGTTGGTGTTACAGTGGTGATCAGGTTTTTAACCTTTTCGGGATGCAGGGCCGAATACATAACGCAAAATGAACCGCCCATGCAGATGCCCATGAGATTGATCTGGTCGATTTTATGTGTTTCACGGATATAATCCACCATGTCGTCGATATAACCGTTTACATGGTCGTCGATGGTTAAAAACTGGTCTTTTTGCTGGGGATATCCCCAATCAATCATGTAGAGATCGATGCCGTTTTCCAGCAGGCGTTCCACAACACTCCGTCCCGGCTGAAGATCGAGCATGGTCTCACGGTTAATCAGCGCATAAACAATCAGCAGCGGTGTTTTGGATTGAATCTTGGTTTTATAGTGC
>JAHECJ010000605.1 GCA_024641805.1 Desulfococcus sp. | reverse complement strand
AAATGGTTGATCATTGACCGTTCTCCGTGGGAACGCCAAGTTGTTCAAGTGCGGAAACAATACTTTTCTTATCCAGATACCCCGTGTGCCGCCCCGCTTCTTTCCCTGTTTTGTCATAAAAAATCTGGGTAGGAATCGCCCGGATACCATATTTTTTTGCTTCATCCGGGTTTTCCCAGACATCAATGAAAATGACGGAAGCCCGGCCGGAATATTCTTTCTGCAATTCTGCGATGATAGGTGCCATCATCTTGCAGGGAATACATTTGTGCGCACCAAGGTCCACCATGGTGACCTGATCAGGCGTAGGGATCTGTGGAGGACCATCTGATTCTTCCGCACCGGCGAACAATTGGCTCATTATGCCGAACATCAGAATGGAGATGATCAAAATGCGCAAATTAACCTGTTTCATATATCTTCCTTTTCATCTTGCTCGATAGGGTTCGCATGTCATATGGCATACTCCGGTAGGTGTTTTGACGGCAAGGGGGAAATATTTGCGCCTGAACCACAAGGCCACATTAACCAGGGCAATTAATACCGGTACTTCCACCAGGGGGCCGATGACGGCGGCAAATGCTTCTCCGGAATTGATCCCGAAAACGGCCACGGCCACGGCGATGGCCAGTTCGAAATTGTTGGAAGCTGCGGTAAACGACAATGTAGCGGACTGTTCATAGGTGGCCCCCAGCTTCATGGACATATAAAAACTGATCAGAAACATGACCAGAAAATAAATGCACAACGGAATGGCGATGCGCACTACATCCAATGGAAGTTTGACGATATATTCGCCTTTGAGTGAAAACATGACCATAATGGTAAAGAGCAGGGCGATGAGTGTTATGGGGCTTATTTTCGGGATAAACCGTTCTTGATACCACTGCTCTCCTTTCAGCTTGAGACCAATGATACGGGTAATCAGCCCGGCGATGAACGGAATGCCCAAATAAATAAAAACGCTCTTGGCGATCTGACCGATGGTGACATTTACGGCGGCCCCTTCAAGTCCGAACCATCCCGGCAGTATGGTGATGAAAAACCAGGCGTAGACCGAGAAAAAAAGTACCTGGAAAATGGAATTAAATGCCACCAGACCGGCACAGTATTCGGCATCCCCCCGGGCCAAATCGTTCCAGACCAATACCATGGCGATGCACCGGGCTAAGCCGATCATGATCAGTCCCAGCATGTAGTCGTGATGACCGGACAGAAATGATATGGCCAGTAAAAACATCAGGACCGGGCCGATGATCCAATTCTGGACAAGGGACAGTGCAAGGATCTTCACATCCCGGAAGACAAACCCCAGTTTTTCATACCGGACCTTGGCCAGGGGCGGATACATCATCAGGATCAAACCCACGGCAATGGGAATGTTGGTGGTTCCCACCTGAAAGACATTGATGAAATCCCTCACGCCGGGATACAGATACCCCCCCAAGACGCCTGCTGCCATGGCCAGAAAAATCCACAGGGTGAGAAAACGGTCCAGGAAGCTTAATTGTTTGACATTGGAATCGGTCATATATTTTACTCCTTATGGTTTAATCGAAGTTGAAGCTGGACAGGTAGTTTGAAAGATTTATTCTTTCGGCACCCTCTATTTCCGGGCAATCTTCAGCGCCACGGCCACCTGCCATCAGCCGGGTGGCAAATACCATGCAGGTGGGGGCGCCACATTTTTTGCAGTTGGTTTTGGGCAGCAGTTTTAATATTTCAATGAGTTTGGGTTTTGCTGAGCCCACATATCTGGGTTCGATATTTTCCCGATTATTCCATGCATCATTGATTTCCCGCGCCAGCCAGGCTACAATTTTTTCAGCCTCGGTGTCGTCTTTAAGTGCATTTACCGCTATTTTATCACCATAAATTGTGATGATCTTGCCATGGGCTTTAAAGGTTACTGTAGGCGGGTCTTTAAAATATTCAAAACCTCCCAAAACAGCATTTACATAGGGTAGCGCTTCGCCAACATCCTGCTTCAGGTGTGCAAAGCAGTGAACGCCCTGGTTCCCGGGCTGGCATTTTGAGTTGAATATTTCCAATGTGTAGTCTTTGAGCAGCATGGCATATTTCCCTTTGCTATGTTCTTCCCGGATTTATAATCCGTTTTTAATTCACGGGCACTGGATCAGTCCTTGGGCCCACAAACAACCACCGCATGTGGGAAAGGCGTGCCCTGTGCAATCTTCCTCGTTGGCTTCTGCCAATTGACAACTGGCGCAGGATACACAGGGCGAAAAATCAAATAGCTTAATTTTTTTTCGAAAATCCGTGTACGGCCCATCATTCCATATTTCCAGCAAACTTTTCTCCTTGAGATTGCCGAAACTGCATTCCCGATTTTGGCGTTCCACCTCCTGAAAGAAGCAGGTATGGGAGTGGAGCAATGGCGGGCAGGGACTTACCCGGCCATCCCATCCCACTGAAAGACTGGCTTTTTTGATAAACGGGCAGGTGTCCATGGGTTCAACAAATTCCCGACCCATGAAAT
>JAHECJ010000604.1 GCA_024641805.1 Desulfococcus sp. | reverse complement strand
GCGTCGATCGCGACGTCACCGAGCGCAAACAAGCAGAAGACCGGCTCAACCAGGCCCGGAAGATGGACTCCATCGGTACGTTGGCCGGAGGTATTGCCCATGAATTCAATAATATACTAGGCATTGTGTTAGGCAACGCCGAATTGGCAATGGATGATTCCCCCAGATGGAGCCTGACACACAATTTTTTATCTGAAATTAAAAATGCGAGCCTTCGCGGTAAGGACGTGGTCAAACAGCTCTTGAGTTTCAGCCGTAAAGATACAAAGAAAAAAAATCTTATAGACATGGCAGCGACCATCCGGGAATCCATTGGTTTTTTAAAGGCATCCATCCCTGCAAACATCCGTTTTAAAGAAAGCCTTTCCGAAAATTGCCCGCCCGTGCTTGCGGATCAGACTCAGATTCATCAGGTTATGATCAACCTTTGCACCAATGCCGCCCATGCCATGGAGAACAATGGCGGTACTGTAAAAATCAGTCTTGAAAAAGAGAGTGTCACCGAACAGCTGTTTTTTTCCGACCAGATCCTGAAACCCGGAGAATATGTGCGGCTTGAAATTTCAGATACCGGCCATGGCATACCCGATGACGTAATCAAATATATTTTTGATCCGTTTTTTACCACAAAGGGCATAGATAAAGGCACGGGTATGGGGCTGGCAGTGGTGTACGGTATCATCAAAGGGCATGACGGGTTTATCAATATTAAAAGCACACCCGGTAAAGGGACCACCCTGCGCTGCTATTTTCCTGCATCCGATACCGCTTTGACTGAAACTTCTTTGACCGATGAGACAGTATCGATTCCAAAGGGAACCGAAACCCTCATGTTTGTGGATGATGATCCCTCGATTGCAGAGATAGGCCTCCGGCTGCTGCAGAAACTGGGGTATATCGTGGAAAAACATACAAACCCCTTAACCGCATTGGCGCTGTTTAAAGCCGATCCTGAAAAATTCGACCTGGTCATCACCGACATGACCATGCCGGAAATGACCGGGGATCATTTGATAACGCAATTGCAAAAAATCCGGCCCGGGGTCCGGACGATTATCACGACCGGATTCAGCAAAAGAGTGGATGAAAAAACCGCGATTGAAATCGGGGCATATGACTATATCATGAAACCGTTCACTCTGGAGGTGCTTGCAAGAACGGTGAGGAATGTGCTGGATAGCAATAAGTGACCCGCACCGGAGATTGCATCAATTAAAATCACCCTTCCAAGATTTGGAAAAATGGATCCGGGAATTTTAACAAAGAATGTTCCTTGAATTCAGAGAAAAACCGAACTCAGGAAATTAATCGGTTCTCCCCGAGATAATCTATCAGTTGGCCCACGCACTCATCCACGGAATATTGGCCGGTTTGCAAATGAATTTCCGGCAACTCCGGTGGTTCATAGGGTGCGCTGACGCCGGTGAATTCCTTGAGGATTCCCTGGCGGGCTTTTTTATACATCCCTTTCGGGTCCCTCTCTTCACATACCACAACCGGACAATCCACAAAGACTTCGACAAATGTGCCGTCATTTTTGCTCAAATCCCGCGCCTGTCTCCGATCTGATCGGTAGGGAGAAATAAACGCGACCATGTTAATGATCCCCGCGTCCCTCAACAGATTGGCCACCTCCCCGATTCGGCGGATATTTTCATTCCGGTCTTCGGGGGAAAATCCCAGATCTTTATTCAGTCCATGCCGGATGTTATCACCGTCCAGAATATAGGTCCGGCATTTTCGCTCATACAATTTCTCTTCAAGTGCAACCGCCAGCGTGGATTTCCCCGATGCCGGAAGGCCTGTAAACCAGAGGGTAACTCCCCGATGCCTGTTTAGATGTTCCCGGTCTGCTCTCACAATCTGGCTCTGATGCCAGTAGACATTGCGCGTTTTTTGATTATCCATGTCATCCCCTTTTGCAATTGCCGATTCTATGATTTTGAATAAAAGGATTTCACCTTTGCAACTATTTGATTTTCAGTTAACCGATCGGACGGTTGAACATCGGCAATCCTGCCATGCAGGGCTTTGACAGCCTCAATTTCTTTTTTCAGTTCGGTTTTTGCCTCACCGGGACCAAAAATAAAGATATTGTCAGCTTTGTCTGCCTTTTTAATTACTATCTGGTAGAAGTTGTGAAACTGGTGTTTGCGGCGCTCATCTGCTTTTTGCTCTTTTGATACGGATTGGGCCACGGAAGAGCCACCCGCCTTCCATCCGCCGGATGGACGGAAATGGCTTTCAGCGTTTGACTCGATATGCTCGACTGTTGCTTGATCGCCTTCCAGCAAAACCAGAATGGCCTCTTTATGATCGATCCAGATGCCAATCTTTTTTTCCATGATTTGTCCTGGTTTTGTCATACTGCCTCCTTTATCCGGTCATTATCATGATAATGGCAGATTAATATTCTTGGCTCGCGGTTACACCGCTTCCTTCGCATTTTTTGCAGGTTTCAGGTACGCGCCCCAATAACTCATGCCCACAAACACAGCCCC
>JAHECJ010000603.1 GCA_024641805.1 Desulfococcus sp. | reverse complement strand
AATTGAACAATATTTTAATAATCCGAGGGTTCCTCGCCATTTTATTATAAAAAGCGTCTTGCTGCTTTGTCTTGAAATAAAAATAAACCATCGTGCGGTCAATTTTGCCCTGTGTTAGTTAGTCGATATTGAAAAAGTCCATTTTCAGAATCTGGGCATAAGAAATACCGTTCTTTGACAATCCAAAAACCAGTAAAAAATAAGACGTAAAAAGGCAGCTACCCATTTGAGCAGCTTGGCGAAGTTCATTCCGGCCGCACTCATGATGGCGTTGATACGATCACCGGCTTTGCCCTTTAACCGGTTCCGATCCATGCGGTGTTCACTTTTCAGATGGCCAATTCCAGGTTCTATGGCAGCTCTGCGTTTCATCCAGCGCCACAGGCTTTTGGCCGTCCGGCCTCTTCTCCGCTTATCCACATGAATATCAATATCGCCATTGTAACCATGGCCGCGGTAGCCCATGTCAACAAAGACATGATCCGGTGGTTTTACAATCCGCTCAACCTGTGCCAGAGCATCTGACAGGGTGTGCCCATCATACGGATTCCCATGAAGCGCCATGGCTCCTAAAAACCATCCGCCCTTGCTCGTGGCCGCAACGCTGACTTTGCAGCCGAACTCATATCGCTTGTGGGCCTTGCCTTTGCTGATGCATTCCACTTCCGGGGCATGGACGCTGTAAATTTTGTTCTTGTCGCTACGCTGCTGATTGTAAATTCGGGAACTGGTGTTCAACAGCGAATTCAGGTTCATGTCAGGTTCCAGGCTTTTTCTTTCAATGTCCCGAATGACCCGCCCCAAATAGGTCTTTAACGTCCGTGTGCATTTCTTCGCCCGCTTCATCTGTCGGGCGTGGGCATAACGGCTTTGATTAATCAAAAGCTGTTTGGATTTTCGATTATAGTTTTGACGCAGTTCAATGCCGCGTTTGTTTGCCGCCTTGACCAGTCGTTGTCTGGCTCGGTCGTACAACCGGGCATCCGTGGAAAAACGGATTTCTTTTTCCTGCACGGTGGTATCCACGTTAACACGCTTCAGTTGGAACTGTTTGATTGCTTTCAGCTTCAGCCCGGTTTCAATGGTTTGCTTTAAAAGCTCTTCCGCCCCGGCATCGCCGATTCGCTTTCGCCACCGGCACATGCTCGACGGATGGATCGGAACTTTGTGCTCAAAATACTTCATGCCGGAAAAATGCTGCCAGTAAGGGTTTTCCACCCAGCCGGCGACAACATTGTCATCACTTAAATTGTGCGTGTACTTCAGGTAATGAAGCGCAACCATCAGGCGGGTGCTGATGGCGGGCCGTCCATTATCCGGGCAAAAGGTTGAGCCGAATACTTTTTCCAATTGATCCCAGTCGACAACCGCAGCCAGTTTGACCAGGCTGTGGCTACGGTCGATGATCTTGGACAGATCAACACGAAAAAGGTCTTGTTGTAGATTCTTGATCGCTGGTTTTTTGGGTTTCATGTGATAAAATTTGCAGGAAAAGTTGAAGATTAATGTTAAAAACCTGCATTTTCTATATCACATTTTTAAACATTTTTCCAATAATATTTAAATGTTATATTGTTTTTCAGAACCGACTAATTAAAAAAACAAAATTCAACAAAAAAATCCAAAACTCTTACCATTAAAAAAAACTCTCTTACCATTCACACCTTACGCCACCTAAAAAACGGTGTTCAATAATATCTTTTTCATAAAATCCCTTGACATCAATTAGTTATAGACATATATAGCTAAATATTAAAATTCCTCAAAAATAAATATATCTATCTAATATAATTATAAATAAGGTGATATTTTGAAAAAATTTCCTGTCAGTTTCACATTAGAGCTGTCTGACAAGCAGGCCCTGGAAGTCCTTGCCAAAAAAGAGAAAACAACATTATCCGGCCTGATATCTGAACTTGTCGTCAATGGATTAAAACAGAAAATATATGATACGGAAATCGGAAAAATGCAGACGGATGTTAATAAACGGCTCGATGACATGACCGAAATTCTGAAGTGGGTGAAGGCGTGGGGCATGACCCAGAAAGCGCAGCTTGAAAAAAGAAATGAAGCTATATCCGATGAATTCGAACTGAACTTCAGAAATCTATAATGGATGCTCAATTAAAGGGATCAGAATTCAAGGGTTTTGAAATTTCATTGTCCGCCATCCAGATGAAATTCAAAATGTATTTTTTTATTTTTGCCTGCCTGTTTTTGGTCCATATGGTGCTGCTGTTTATTTCTGTTGGCGTGTCTTTTTCAAATTATGAGCGCAATAATTTGAGCACCTATGCCAAAGCCAAAGCGCTGAGCTATCTCAGGTTAACATCAGACATCAATTTGACATATCAGATAGACGGGAAAGAGTATGTTTTAAGCGCAAAAGGCATGTATGGCGCATTCAACCAGCCATCCATCAAACCAGAAATAGACAGCCTGTTTAACAGGATAACCTTTTTCTTTTTTATCACTTCCTTTGTTTATTTTTTTTCACCGTATCT
>JAHECJ010000602.1 GCA_024641805.1 Desulfococcus sp. | reverse complement strand
CACTTTTACGCCCGGCAGGTCTGGGAGCACTGCCGCGACATTCTCCATGAATTCACGGGTAAAAAGAATCCCTTTTGCTCTGGAATCTTTCAGCACAAATTTTAATCGATCACCCTTAACACGAGGATCAATCGGTACCATCACCGCACCGATCAATGTGGCAGCATACAACGCATATAAAAATTCCGGGTGATTCCGCATCAGTAAAGCAAACGTGTCCCCTTTTCCGATGCCGGCATTAATAAGGAGCTTTGCTATTTTTCGGCCCTGAGCGACAATACCGCCATAGGTTAATGCTTCTTCCGCAAAATCACCGTTTTCAAATGTCACAATATTTAAATCCGGGGTGTTTTCCGCACGGCAGTCCAGCTCATATGCAATATGTCCGGGAATTTTGCATTCAGCCATTTTCATTCCCCCTTTCACTCTCTGATAATTTTCTTTTCTAAAACAGTTTCCTACCGGCTTATTTCAGGGGGACATTATGTTTCTTGCAGTATTCCGGAAAAATCTCATATATCGGCTTTAGCGCCGGCATCATTTTCAACACTTTGGGGATCGGCCCCTTGGATTTAATCTTTCGGGTGGCCAGCGCCACTGGCAAAGACAATTGTTTTGTCCAGAACTGGATCACGGTATCGCCGGAAAGTTCCATCGTAATAACCGCATCCTTGTTTGCCGCTTCGCCGGTGATCACGTTGTCCGGATCAACGAAAAGATAACCATCCGGATCTGAAAGAATATACTTATAGGTCACTCCATACTCTCTCATTTTTTCACCAAGACCGGCCTCAAATACAATATACTTCCAGAGATCTTCCAGAAATGCATTCATATGATTGGTGTCTTTAAATAAGCTCATCATTTCCTCCTTTTATTGGTTACTCGTTGATTAAAAAGTTTTCATTCCTGCCTAACGAAACCTATATTCCATTTAGTGAACAGCGATTATCTGTTTTAACTATGTTTGCAATTGACATGCCAACCTTTAAAAAAAATCAACATATTGATTTATATTGAAATTTATTTTAATTGACTTTTGCCATGTCCTTATACGGACACAAGTTCGCCCTTATACGGACATTTTAATTGACAGAATTCATGATCTCCTTTAACTTTTCTACAGAACCCATTAAGCGTTTCTCTCTTGTAGCTGAGCATATATTGTCGAGAGAACCATGTGTGTTCGTATCCGGTTTCAGATGCCGGGCTTCAGTGACATTTCCCCTTCCTGACATCTGACCATTGAGACCATAACCAACTCTCAAAATTTAAAATATCTTTGACGAAGGCTGCATCTGACAGGAGAAACAAATGTCCCCCATTAAATCCCGATCCAATAAGGGCATCGGTGAAGAAGCCCTTCAAATTGAAAAAAACCTTGCCCAAAATGCCCTGTCATCAGGTGACAGGGACACCGCCTGGAGACATTTACAAAGTGTGGCTGACCGACTGACCTCTTTTCCGGCATCCCCGGAACGGGACACCTTGTTTATCTCCACCACCATAGAAATGGCAAATGTCAGCTTTGTTCTGGGTAAAGGATTTACTGAGCTGGCCGAGACATTGCAGCGCGCTTTGTATGCTGCTGAAAGAATAGGGGACCAACGGTCCATGGCCATGATCAACCTGCATCTGGGGCGCCTTTTCTATTTCGCCGAACAGCGCAACTCTGCCATGTCTGTTTTTGAGGTGGGAAAATACGAGGCCGAGGCCCTGGGAGACGAAGATATTCTGACCCAGGCAGCGGAATTCATCGGCCTGTATTATTTTATCCAGGGGCGATTCCAGGAAGCCATCGGTTATTTTGAACGGGCCGCACACAGTTTCGAGTCTGAAAAACTGGGCCGCATCATTAACCCTTCCGGCCCCTTGTGGCTGAGCTACTGCGCCGCCTTTTTGGGACAGTTTCACCGGGCTATCGGCACATTGGACTATTATCGACGGGTGGCCATGGAGGGATGCGATCACGGACTGGCGACGACGCTCCGTGCGGTCTTAGGGATTATTCTGCTGGGCATTAAAAAGAACAAGGAAGCCCACTTTCACCTGTCCGGCGCACTCCAGGAAGCCCGCAGAACCCATAACATGCTTGCCGGCTATTTTGCCAAGGGCGGCCTGGCGTTTCATCATTTTCTGGAAGGCCGCCTCAACGAAGCCAGGGAATGGGTCAATCAGACTTCAGAAGAAGCAGAATCCGGACTCATTCGCCAGTACGCCTCCCCCCTGGTCCTTGAAACCCTGTTTGAACTGCATCGAAAGGGCACCAATGAAATCCGATATCTAAATTATCCGGATGAATTTAATCGTATTATGCACGAACCCAACATCCATCTTCGGGGGGTGGCGCTCCGGTTAAAAGCGCTGGAGCAGATCGAAGACCATACGGAACCGGCCGCCATTGAATCCAATCTCAACCAGAGTGAAAAGTATTTGCTGCAATCCGGCGATCCGGTACAGACAGGGAAAACACGCATTGAAATGGCACGATTAAAATTACGTGAAGG
>JAHECJ010000601.1 GCA_024641805.1 Desulfococcus sp. | reverse complement strand
CGCGACCGGTTTCCCCGCCTCTCCTTCTTTATAGGCATGATGACAGTTTTTACACTTTAATCCATACGCATCACTATGGGTCTGATGGTCAAACAAAACATTTCCGCCGACTGTCTTGAACATCAGCCTCACGGGTAACTCAGGCGATTTCGCCGGAAGTGAACTGTAACAAAACACCCCGACGATCAAACAGATAATCGCAATGGCATAAACGAGTTTGAGTTCATTCTTTGAAGACATCTATTGAGATTCCTTTCAAATGGGCCCGAACTTATACACAACCGGTTGCTCCTCAAAGGATTCAGCGGCAAGTCGGTTAAATTTTTTTAAGCAGCCCTTTGCCTTTCATTCATTACGGACATCAACACATAAAAAAATACTAACAACTCTAACATTTTATATAATTTTAATTTTTAAAAAAAAATTAACTATTATTTTACATGGTTTTTGTCAAGATATTTATATGAAATTATTATCCGTCAGGGAGGCGTTCTTTTTTATTTTATCATTTAAAAAGGCCGGGTTGGGCAACCCGGCCTTTTCGATGGCACTATCAATACCATCTTCTATTCACGCAATACAAGGAGAATTATTTTTACCGATTACATCAAACGATATTAATCTGCTTTTCTTCTTAAAAATGTCGGAATATCATAATCCACGTATGGTTCACTTTTTGACCCAAAATCATTTTTAAATTTATTGATTTTATTGATTTTCCGGGCTCCCAGTTCCTCCCGCCGGTCTTTGGCTTCTTCTTTTTTTCGGATATACGCCGGCCGCACCAGTTCATCATCAAAATTTTTCAACTCCTCCGGGGTCGGGGTCCGGACAACGCCCCTTGTCACCACACTCTCGTTCCGGGAAACATCCCTGAAAGACGACCGCGGTTTGATCATCTGAGACTTTCCGTCACCGATACCGGTAGCAATCACCGTTACCCGCAATTCATCGCCGAGACTTTCATCCACTGCGGTACCCCAGATGATTTCAACATCATCATCACCGATTTCATTGTAAATTCTTTCGGAAGCCTCAATGGTTTCTTCCATCGTCAAATCGGAATTACAGGTGATGTTCATCAATACCCCGCGGGCTCCGACGATCGAATTGTCCTCCAGAAGCGGGTGGGAAATGGCTCTTTCTGCTGCTTCGATGGCACGGTTTTCCCCGCTTGCAACACCGATCCCCATAATCGCCATACCTGCCTTGGACATGGTGGCCTTGACATCCGCAAAGTCCAAGTTTATCAGCCCGGGCCTCAGAATCAAATCTGTAATGCCTTTAACAGAGTGGTTCAATATCTCGTCCGCCCGTTTGAACATATCGATCAACGTCGATTTTTTAGATGCCAGCCCTCTTAACCGGTCGTTGGGTATTGTAATCACCGTATCGGCCATTTCTTTTAAACGATTGATTCCGTCTTCCGCCTGCTTGCTTCTTTTTTTGGCTTCAAACGCAAAGGGCTTTGTGACCACCGCCACAGTTAACGCCCCAAGTTCCTTACAGATTTACGCGATGACCGGCGCTGCCCCGGTTCCGGTTCCGCCACCCAGTCCTGCGGCAATAAATACCATGTGACTGTCCGCCAGCGCTTCCCTGAGAATATCCGCGGATTCCAACGCCGCATCCCTTCCGACATTCGGATCCGCTCCCGCCCCCAGGCCTTCGGTCAATGCTTCACCCAACTGTATCTTGATGCTGGCTCTTGAATATGCCAGCGCCTGGGCATCCGTATTGGCGACAATAAAAGAAACCCCCTGGAGATTTGAATCGATCATGTTATTGACTGCATTGCACCCCCCCCCGCCGACACCGATGACCTTGATTTTTGCCGAACTTTCTGCCTCCACATAAGTAAAGTCCATACTCCCGTCTCCTTGTTTGCGTGTTTTTGGTTATTCTCCTATACTCTTCAACATGCTGTATTCCGACTAAATAATTTCCTTGAACCAGGTTCTCATCCGGGTCATGATTCTGTTAAAAATATTTGCATCACGAATCCTGAATTTCTTTTTTGACTGATGCTTTGCCCCATACAGCACCAGACCGACAGCGGTGGCATACATCGGGCTGTTCACGACATCCACCAGGCCGCTGATTCCCTGGGGAGTTCCCAGCCTGACGGGCAGTTCGAAAACCGATTCCGCGATTTCCGCAATTCCATCCAGCAGGGATGCGCCGCCGGTCAGGATAATTCCGGAAGACACATAATCCTTCATTCCTGCCCGGTGTATCTCCCTTTTCATTAAGGTAAAGATTTCCTCAACTCTCGGCTCCAGAATTTCCGCCAGGATCTGGCGGGGAAGATTCCTTGCACCGCGGCCGCTGATATCCGATATTTCGATGGTTTCATTGTTTTTGACTTTATCCGCCACGCAGGTGCCATGAGTAATTTTAATCTTTTCCGCCTCGGCCATCGGCGTCCGGAGCCCGACAGAGATATCGTTTGTCATGTTGTTGCCGCCAAGAGACAAAACGAATGTATGCTTTATGTTGTTTCCGGAAAAAATCG
>JAHECJ010000600.1 GCA_024641805.1 Desulfococcus sp. | reverse complement strand
GGCGATGATGGAATGTGCCTTAACACCGGGTGGAAATGGAAGATCCGCCAGTGCGAGAAGACCGGGATTATCAGGAGACATGCTGTCGATGCTCGTTCTTGCCATGCTCCATTTTAATCTGCCCGCCGGTGAAAATCTTTCTGAGATATTGAAAAGATCTGTCCCGGCCTGGACAAACTCTCTTGGCAAAGTGATGAATTTCATGGCCATGCGCCGGGCAAATGAACCGGCCAGGATGCTCCCTCTATGGGGGGTTGAAATAAAAATAACCCGTCGAACCTCCGGTAAAGGGTGGATTACTGCATAACGTTTGACAAGTTCCTGTTGTTCTGATGAAAGATTCAATTCATTCAGTGGTTTTCCAAAAAAAGCCTTAACAATGGCGTCGCCTGTTTCAACAGCGGTAGATCTGGCTAACAGACCGCCCTGGCTGTGCCCGATCACCACGATATTCTTTAAAGCCGGGTCCTTACCGGATGGATCGCAATCTTTCACTTTTTTTTCGATGGATTCCCGCAGATGATTTACCGAAAAAACAACCGGTTTCCCTGTGTCATAGAGATAGAGCCATATCTGAAAATGCTGACGCACCTGCGGATCGCTTCTTAAGGTATTGAGCATCTCCGCCCACCAGACGGGGCTGCTCATGGTGCCATGAACCAGTATAAGAGGAATCAGGCCCGGTTTATATGGCTGAATCGTGTAAATCCCGGGTTTAAATTCAGACCGCCCAATGCGGAGTAAATTACGTCCAAGGCTCCATAGAATAGGGTCGTTGAATGAATAGGCAATCGGAGCTGTCAAATCGATTTCAAGGGGAATTTTTTTACCATCCACCATTATTTCGCTTTCGGACATGGTGGAATAAACGCTGACTTCTCCTATGCAATCGCCGGTCGTGATATCTTCTAATCCCCCTTTTATTTCTACAAAAACAGTCGCCGGGATAGCTGAAGCCACCGGTTTCCCGGGCCTTTTTTTCCGGACCGCTAAAATCGGGGCGCCCAACCCCGGTAAGCGGTTCCGAACACTTAAGCCATGAATCTCAAATGCGTCGGCAGGGAGGACATTTTCAAGTTCTTTTGTATCCCATGGCAACTCGAGGGTTTTGAACTCAATTTGTAATTTCCCTGCCGGCAGATACAGTGTCTTGCCTTCAAATGAAACCTTACCGTCCGCGAAATTCAATAACTGAGCAAGACCTCGGTTATAGAGGTCGCAGGCAAGACGAAATCGCCTGTCAAACGAACCGGGCGGCGGCTCCACGCCCGGCCCCAGGAGAAAAAGATAGGCATACACAACAGAGCCGATGTAATAATCCTTTGGATTGGATGACTTATTGTTGCGTGATCCACCTTCCGGTTCAAGGGGCGAATAATAAGATGAGAATTCATTTATTGATATTGACTGATCTTCTTGCATGGCCTTGATTTTTTCGGCTGCCAGAAAGCATAATTCCGACAGAGCCAACAGCAGATCCCGTCGGCCGTCATTGGTGGCGATTTTATGGAGATTACTTATAAATGCCTGAGGATCATCCATAAAATCATCTTCCTTTATTCCATGACGATGAAGAACAACGGCGGTGTAACTGCTGTAGGAATTCGTCGTCAGCGCGCTGCTGTCTATCTGCCGGTAAACGACTTTTTCATTGACCCGGGAAACGCCCACGGGGGTTGCGCACCCTGCAATGATGACGATAGCCGGCATAAAGACGCTAAATAGCATCCGGAGAGACAGACTTTTCAATTTGGGAAATAATGGCTGCATGTTATTCGCCTTTTCCGGGCACGTAATCCATTCCAGGCATCCCCTGGCGGATTAATTTTGAAAAATCAGAAGAATTGTCTGACGCTATGGCGCGCTCATTGATCAGGCTTTTCCGTTTGAGTTCGTCAAAAGGCAGAGATGTATCGATGGTCCCTTTTTCGTATGCATGCCGGTCCGCAAATCCATTCGCAATGATTGACCAGTGCCACTTGCCCCGGCCCGGCGCAGCATGCTTCCGGGCCAGACGGAACCAGCTGGTCATGCAGTTTTGAGTGAGCGCGTTATACCACTCCGGTTTTTCATGAAGCTGATTGATCCGGTGGATATAATCCATCAGAAAATCGCTTTCTTTTTTTTGCGGTACCCCCCGCACCCGGTACAAATACACGTCTTCCCCTTTCCGGAAATTTGTACGCAAGCGAACCAGATCCCGCTCATCGCCCGCGATATAGATTAACTCATATTGTCTGAAAAACCCTTTAATCGCGGAATAGTCCTCACCTTCTTCCTTGCGCATCTCGATTGAGAAACAAAGGTATTTGTCTCCTTCAAATCCGAAACTGATCATGGAGTGGGCGACATATTTCAATCCCCAGTCGGTGAGCATCACATCGACGCTTAGCAATTTCGATAAATCATACGTCCTTGTCTCGAAACGGGGCACAAAATCCGTCTCAGTTTTGTAGTCGCAATTTCTGACATTATGAACGATAATCCTGTCGCCTTCAATCTCGGCATAGGGTATTTTC
>JAHECJ010000599.1 GCA_024641805.1 Desulfococcus sp. | reverse complement strand
ACCGGCAGAGTCCTGATTAATCCGAAAGGCGCGGTCTTTAAAATTCCCATGACCACCCAGTCCTTCCAGGGCAGTTCCATCCCTGCACTTTCCCTGCAGCTGCATGATCCGAATACCAAGGTGGTGGAAGAACTGGTACCTGAAGGCGCCAGGCTATATGTTCTCGGTTCGGCGCATATTGAAAAACACGGCAGAAAATTCAACGATATTCTCACTGATAAATTGAGAATATTAAAGAATAGCCCGGAAACCATGTCCGAGTATGACATCAATAGCGACGGCCGGATTGATGTGGAAGAGTGGGAAGCCGCCCGCAATGATGTGGAGCGGATGGTTTATTCTGAATCCCTGGCAAATGGACCCGGGGAATCCGAATCCGTTGTGATTGGAAAACCCCGATTCGGCCTGCTCCCGTTTATCATTTCTGATTCTGAAAAAAATCTGATTCGGCGGCTGATGTTCCGCACCTGGATATTTCTATTCGGCGGATTAATCACCATGGGATGGAGTGTAAATTTTTTAGTTAATTTTTTCAAATAGATATTATTAAAAACCGGACATAATGCTTTAAGTTAAATTCAGGCTTCGGTGGTCAGGTTTCTGGTTTCTTTTTTTGCATTTTCTTTTCCTGACAACCGACACCTGAATACCGAAACCAATTATCGAACATCAAAAAACTCAATCAACGTACCGAAAGGAAAAACCATGGCGCTTATCATTCTGCTCTCGTTGCTGGGCATCATTGTCGCACTGATCATTTTCGGCATTATTATTTATAACGGGTTAATCAGCTTAAAACACAATATTTCAAAAGCCTGGAGCAATATCGATGTCCTCTTAAAGCAGCGATATGATGAACTTCCGAAATTGGTCAGCGTTTGTGAGGGATACATGCTGCACGAACGGGCCGTGCTGGAAAATGTCACCAAAGCCAGATCCATGCTTGATTCCGCGGGTTCGGAAAAAGAAGTGGTCAATGCCAACAACGCCATTTCTTCCGCGCTTCGCTCATTGTTTGCGGTGGTTGAAAATTATCCGGATCTCAAGGCTGATCGCGCTTTTCGTCAGCTCCAGGCCAGGGTCTCCCAGCTGGAAGATCAGATTGCTGACCGCCGGGAACTTTACAACGACAGCGTTAATATATTTAACATCCGGATCGAACAGTTTCCGGATGTCATAGTTGCCGGCCTGATGCGACTGGATGAAAGGGAGTTATGGCAGATTGACCCGGCGCACCGGGAAGACGTCAGTATGAAATTTTCCGTGCCCGCATGATACGCCTGGGCCTGTGCTGTGTATTCAAAAGTGAACCCATAAAATTCAGTCGAACTACGGCCACATTTCAATACCGGTTTGATCGAAACCGGCAGCTGGAAAACCTGTCATCCATCTGCCGCAGAAATGCTGAATCTCTTTTTCAAGCGTTGACTTACTGCCATGCCAACCGAATTGGCGACTTTAGAATCAACAGCCAGATTCTGCCGCTCAAAACCCATCCGGATTGCGGCTATGATATAAAAGAACTGCCGGATCATGACAGTATCATTAAAACCTTTCAAAAATGCGGCGCGCTTTGCATTAGAAACAATATCCGGACTACGTTTCACCCGGACCAGTTTATTCTCCTGTCATCGCCCGACCCCGCGATTGTCAGTAAATCGCTCAATGACCTGATCTACCAGGCTGAAGTGGCGGAGTGGGTTGGTGCGGATGTCATTAACCTGCATGGGGGCGGCGCATACGGAGACAAAAAATCAGCCTTAAAGCGGCTGGCCGGGCAGATTGACAAGCTTCCGGATGTTGTCCGCTCCCGCCTGACCCTGGAAAATGACGATCGCGTTTACACGCCTGAAGATCTTTTTCCGGTATGCCGGGACCTTGAAATTCCGATGGTCTATGACGTTCACCACCACCGGTGTTTGAATGACGGAATCAGCATTGAAAAAACAACCGATGCCGCGCTGAAAACCTGGAATCGTGAACCTGTGTTTCATCTGTCAAGCCCTCTGAACGGATGGAACAGCAAAAAAACAGGTCCGCATCATGATTATATTGATCCCCAGGATTTTCCGGAATGCTGGCTGCCGTCGGAAAACGTTAAAAATCCGGAAATGAAAATAGATGTGGATATCACCATTGAGATCGAGGCAAAGGCCAAGGAACTGGCCATTTTCAAGCTTATAAAGGACCTTGAACCGCGGATCATCCTATTGTAATTACAGGATGCCGGATTCTGCGCAAGTTTATTCAAACTGCTGCTTGAATAATAAAAACTGACTTTTCAGATCTTCAACCGCTTCTTCCAGATCGCTGACTTTTTGTTCCAGTTCCGCCACACGTTCATTGCCGACGCTGACTGCCCGGGCCGTCGATACGACAGCGGTTTGCTGGTAAATTTCTTCAGATTGCTCCTGGGTGCAGAACAAGTGGATGAAACGGTTTTCCTTGTGCCCGGGCCGACGCGGAAGCATGACGACATAGGGTCCTCGTTCGTGTTCCGCCAGCTTCTTCAACGTCTG
>JAHECJ010000598.1 GCA_024641805.1 Desulfococcus sp. | reverse complement strand
GAAGCTCGATGTTGTGAATGTGCGTACCCAAGGGAATAAGGCTTAAAGGCAGGGCGTTGCCGGGCTTAATCTCAGCATTTTCTCCCGACATGACCATATCCCCGACCGCAAGTTTTAACGGTAACAGTATATACCGTTTTTCTCCATCCGCGTAATTAAGCAGCGCAATTCTCGCGGAGCGGTTGGGATCGTATTCAATGGCAGCCACTCTTGCCGGAATGCCATCTTTATTCCGTTTGAAATCAATTATCCGATAATATCGTTTATGGCCTCCGCCGCGATGGCGGCAGGTGATTCGGCCGTTAACATTTCGTCCACCGGTTTTCGTAAGTATTTTAATCAGACTTCTTTCAGGTGTCGATTTCGTGATTTCCTCAAAATTTGAGAATTCCTGAAAACGGCGGCCCTGTGAAGTCGGTTTTACCCTTTTAATTGCCATTTAAACAACCCCCAGCTAACTAAACTCCGTCAAAAAAATTAATCCGATGTCCGGGCATTAATGTAACGTGCGCTTTTTTCCAGTCTTTTCGTTTACCCACGATCCGGCCGCGCTGCTTGATTTTACCCTTTACGTTGATTGTATTAACCGATTTAACCTTGACATCAAATATCTCTTCCACAGCCCTCTTGATTTGAACACGATTTGCCGAGGTATCCACTGAAAATGTCACCTGGTTCAACAGTTCCTTCTGAAGGTTGGTTTTTTCCGTATCAATCGGAGCTTTAATTACTTGATACTTTTTCATGCTGCCAGCCTCCCTTCTATATTTTTGATTGAAGCCTCGAGCAGAACCAGATCTTTATGTTTGAGAATATCATAAACATTTAGACCTTCCACCCGCATCACTTTAACCCCCGGGATGTTTCTTGATGAAAGTTCCAGTTCTTCATTTTTAACATCAATGACGATCAAAGGATTATCCAGCTTCAACGTCTCTATCACGGAAACAACAGACTTTGTCTTTATCTGGTCCAGTGTAAATGCGTCAAGCACTGTAATCATATTTTCCTTTAATTTACTGCTTAACGCCATTCTCAAGGCCAATCGTTTCACTTTTTTGTGCACTTTCATGACATAGGACCTGGGATCCGGGCCGAAAATGACGCCCCCCCCTCGCAACCCAGGAGCTGTAATATCACCCCGCCGTGCCCGGCCGGTACCTTTCTGACGAAAAAGCTTGGCTCCGCTGCCCTTTACATCCGACCGTCGTTTTACAGACGCTGTTCCACTGCGTCTGGCTGCGAGCTGCATGCAAACGACCTGGTGCAAAACGCTTTTTTGGGGCTCTACATTAAATATGCTGTCAGGCATTTCAACTTCTGAAACTTTTTCACCTTTGATATTTTTAACTTCAATGACAGCCATGGCATCCTCTTTTCATATGATTCGATATCGGCCTTTAACCGGCAGATACGTAACTATTTTTTAAACTTAGTCTTTTTTATTTCAATGGTACCGCTGGGCGGTCCCGGCACGGCGCCTTTTAAGAGAATCAGATTCTCCTGGGGCCGGATATCCACAATCTCCAGATTTCTGACCGTTTGGCGAGCGTTTCCATGCTGACCCGGCATTTTTTTGCCTTTAATAACTTTGGACGGCCAGGCGCTGTTACCAATAGACCCCGGTGCACGGTAGTTGCGGCTGCCGTGGGTTTTGGGACCGCGGTGAAATCCGTGGCGTTTTACGGTTCCGGTAAAACCACGACCTTTGGTTGTACCGGAGACTTCAATCTTTTCACCGATTTTAAACATATCCAGAGTAATCTGCTGTCCTACCTGAAACTCATCAGGATTGTCAATTCTAAATTCATGTAAAACAGCGAACTGTTTTTCGCCGCTTTTCAAATAGTGCCCCTGAAGCGGTTTTGTGACGCGCGTTTTTTTCTTTTCGCCAAACCCGAGCTGAAGCGCGTTATAGCCGTCATTCGCCAGGGTTTTCACCTGGGTTACGACGCAGGGACCGGCTTCAACTACCGTCACCGGCAGATATTGCCCCCCATGGGAAAACAACCCGGTCATACCTAATTTTTTTCCTAAAATCCCGTTACTCATGTCTGCCACCAAATCTATGTATATGCTACAATTTAATGTCCACATCAACACCCGGAGACAGATCCAGCTTCATTAATGCATCCACCGTCTGTTGCGTCGGGTCCTGAATATCCAATACGCGCTTATGCGTTCGAATTTCAAATTGTTCTCTTGATTTTATATTCACGTGCGGAGAACGAAGAACACAGTATTTGTTGATCCGCGTCGGCAATGGTATCGGACCGACAATCTTTGCACCCGTTTTGCGGGCGGTATCGACAATGTCCTTTGCGGATTGATCCAGCAATTTATGATCATAGGCTCTCAGCCGGATTCTTATTTTTGTGCTAGTAATCATATCGGTATATACCTATTCTATAATTTCACTAACGACACCTGCGCCGACGGTTCGGCCGCCTTCTCTGACTGCAAACCGCAATTCCTTTTCCATTGCGATCGGCGTGATCAGTTCCGCAGATATGGTTACATTAT
>JAHECJ010000597.1 GCA_024641805.1 Desulfococcus sp. | reverse complement strand
TTATGAAAGATATTGACATATCAGGTGTTTATAAAAACTGGAGTAAGAAAAAACCATCTTCTTTAGACAGCAGCCGGCGGGCGCATCTGGAAGCATTAAATAAAAAACGGTTTCTGTGGTTCTTAAAAGGGTATCCGCTGGGCACCAAAACAGACCGCAGGCCCTGAGAGCTTGACTTTTAACGAGGCCATTTAAATCGGCCAGACAAAAGTAAACAGATACAGAACGAAATAACCGGCAGCGGTTGCGATCATGTTGGTTAAGGCATTATTCTGCTCAAAACTTTCCCTGTTGAATGATCCGAGCTGCTTGGGATCAAATCGTTTAAATCCCGGCAAGTATGGGTGCACGTCCCTACAGAAATCTTCATAATCCTTTCCAAAAAGCCCGGCCAGAATTTTTTCCTCCCGCCTTACCCGGTTCACCATGTAATAATAGTATACGATGGTGAGCAGGACGAGAAGCCAGGGGTTGCCGGTCATCATCAGTATCCCGAAAACGAGGAAAAACCGTCCGAGGTACATGGGGTTGCGGACAAACATATACGGACCGGTGACGGTGAGTTTTTTCTGGGTTTTAATCGTGGACATGCACCATATCTGAAGCGCTTCGCCGATGATGGACACCAGTAATCCGGGGAGAAACCAGGCTTGTTCCAACTGGGTGAGGATCAGAACAAAAAACAGGATTCCCATGGGCGCCCTTAATTTAAGGAAGGTTTTTCGGGCTTTTTTATTGTTGAAGATATCGTGGATTCGGCTTAAAAAACTTTCCGGCATATCGATTTCCTTTACTTAATCTTGGGTTATGTCTCTGATTTCTCGAATCAGCTGGGTGTCTTATGATAGTATTTGCCTGCCATGTCAACTGCTTTTGGGCTTGGGCAGTGTGTTGACATCAATCATTCTGCGGACCTTCTCAATATCTTCCGGCCGGTCCACGCCGACGCTCGCAAGTTCTGTTTCAACAACATGAATGGGTATCCGGTTTTCGATCAGGCGGAGCTGTTCCAGCTTTTCAACTGCCTCAATTCGTCCGACCGGAAGCGATACAAACTGTTGTAAAGTTTTTAAGCGGAATGCATAAATCCCGATATGACCTAAAAAATTTTCCGTGGCCCCATCCCGGGGATACGGCACAATGGAACGGGAAAAATAAATGGCATCCCGGTTCCTGTCTAGGACAACCTTCACCTGATCCGGATTTTCCGCAGTCCGGGCATCAATCCTGCGGGCTAGGGTGGAAACGCATGTCGCCGGATTAGCAAAGGGTGCGATGAGCTGTGAAATCATTTCAGGTTTCATGGCCGGTTCATCCCCCTGGATATTGACAACCACGGCATCACCTTCAATGTCCATCATAATCGCTGCTTCCAGAACCCGGTCCGTCCCGCTGGGATGGTCGTTGCGGGTCATAATTACCGGGACATTCAGCTTTTTTGCCGCAGTTTCGATCCGGTGATCATCGGTGGCCAGAGCGACAGCTTCAAGTTCCGGGCATTGGCTGGCTCTTTGAAAGACATGCCAGAACATCGGCATCCCGTGTATCTCGGCAAGCGGTTTTCCCGGGAAACGGGTGGAAGCATAACGGGCAGGGATGATGCCGTAACATTTGGGGTGATGTGTCATATTTAATTACCCTTTGTTATTGAGGAGTGTTGAGCAGATCTGTTATGAGAGCACATGCCTGCCGGGTTCCGCCTTTTCGGGCATCTATGTAGGCTGCAGCCGCCTTCTGCTGGAGATCGGCTGCCCCTGGTTGGCGGAGCTGGCGTATCAGACCGGAAGCCACAGATTGCCAGTCATCGACCCGGATTGCAAGTCCCTGGTCGAATATATCATTTCCCACCCAGCCAAAATTTTCCCAGAACGGGCCGATAATCGGTGTCACCCCGTGTATCATGGGCTCCAAAAAGTTCTGGCCGCCTAAAGGTGCGAGACTTCCGCCGACAAATACCGCTTTAGCGAGCGCATACGCCGGATTTAATTCTCCGAACATATCCCATAAAATGACCGTCCCCTTTGCCGCCGGCTCCGAGTTTAAGTCGGACCGGAGCTTCCACTTTAGGCTTGACCGGTTAAGGGTCTGCTCCCAGTATTTGATCCGGTGCATGTGCCGCGGAAAGAGCCCGATAATGGTTTCCGGAAGCGCGGCCTGAACCTCCCGGATGATGCTTTCCACCGGATCTTCTTCCGGCTGGCGAACGGAGCCCAGAACCAGGAAATCAGCGGACTTCGGGATAATATCTTTTAAAGGGTTGTCTGTTGCAGGGATAGCCATTTGTAAACGGTCAAATTTGATATTGGGCATTTTTTGAACTTTATCCGGCCCGAACAGGAACGCAAAACGATCCGCATCCTCATCGGATATAGCCAGAATTTTGTCCGGGCCCAGGGTTCTCCAGAGAGAGGGCCATAGCATATAGCGCTGCAGGCTTTTGGGAGTCAGTCGGCCGTTTATGATAAGGGTTGTGACGTTGTTTTTTTTCAGCGCAAAAAGAAGGCCCGGCCATATTTCCGTCTCCAGCAGGATC
>JAHECJ010000596.1 GCA_024641805.1 Desulfococcus sp. | reverse complement strand
CCGCCAACCGCGTCTGAGGCCCCGTCACAGTCAGATGGCAGTTTACCCCAGGACAGTTTTATCTCCATCGATTTCAATGACGTGGACATTGAAGTGTTTATCAAGTTTATCAGCGAGCTGACGGGAAAGAATTTTATTATTGATCGAAGGGTGAAAGGCAATATTTCCGTGATTTCACCCACAAAAATTTCCGTAAAAGAAGCTTATAAAGTCTTTGAATCGGTTCTGGATGTTCATGGATATGCGACGGTGGATGCCGGAGAAGTCACCAAAATTATTCCGGCACCCTATGCCCGGACCATGAGTATTGAAACCCGCTTAAAAGAAGAAGCCGATTCACCCAATGATAAGATTGTCACCCAATTGATCCATCTTAAATATGCGGATCCGAATGAAGTTAAACAATTATGCGCCCCGCTGGTGTCCAAAAGCAGTGTGGTTCTGGCATATACTCCCACAAACATGCTGATCATCACGGATGTCTATTCAAATATCAAACGGTTGCTCCAGATCATTGATGCCATTGATGTTACAGACATCGGCCAGTCCATTTCGGTTCTGCCCGTTGAGTTTGCCGATGCGGAAGAAATGGTCAAAATCATTGATTCAGTCTTTAACGCCTCCTCCGCCCAGCCGGCCAAGAAAGGGCTGAAAGATGTCACACTGGTTTCAGATAAAAGGACCAACATCATTATTGTGGTGTCCAGTGAAACCGGCACAGAACGTGTCCGGCAGCTCGTTAAAATGCTGGACAAGGAAATGCCCAGAGGCAGCGAAAAAATTCACGTGTATTATCTTGAAAATGCCAAGGCCGAGGATCTGGCCACCGTGCTGCAACAGTTCCCGACGAAAGAGACCGGGGGCGGAGGGGAAGCCAACAAAGGCAAGAAAGCAGCGCCGATTATTGCCGAAGATGTCAAAATCACCGCTGACAAATCCACCAACAGCCTGATTATCGTCGCGGAAAAAGATGATTATGAAGTGTTAAAGGATATCATCAAAAAATTAGATATTCGCAGGTCCATGATGTATATTGAATGTCTGATTATGGAAATAAATAAAACTAAATCCTTAAACCTCGGCACCGAATGGCAGGTCGGCGGTAATGGCAGTTATGACAACTATAACGGCGTTTGGGGAAGCGGATTCAGCGGCGGGGCGTTAGGTGGCGATCCTGGCTACATATCTACCGCGCTTTCAGCCGCCACCGGCTCTGCTGCCGTTCTTCCTCCAGGTTTTTCAGTGGGCGTATTCGGTGAAGCCATTACGGTCGGCGGCGTTGTATTTCCGACGATTGCTGCGGTGATCAATGCGTATAAGAAGGATTCAGACGTTCATATTCTTTCCACGCCACAAATCCTGACCACAGACAATCAAACCGCCAAAATCACCGTAGGCAAAAATGTGCCTTATTTGACCAAAGCCAGCAGCGGCGATACGAACTACAGCAATTACGAATATAAGGACGTCGGCATCAGCCTTGAAGTGACCCCCCAAATCAGCAAAGACCGTCAGATTCGCCTGGAGATCGCACTTGAAGCAACAAAATTAGAATCCACCACGATGCAGTTTCAACCGACCACGTTAAAAAGAACGGTCAACACCACCGTTGTGGTCAATGATACCAATACGGTGGTTATCGGCGGTTTAATCGATGACGCGCTCTCTTCTACCGACTACCGGGTGCCTTGTCTGGGAAATATACCGGTCGTCGGCTGGCTCTTTAGATCTGTGGGAAAAGGCAAGGAAGAAACAAATCTTTATATATTTTTGACGCCTCATGTTCTCGAAGATGCCGCAGAAACAAGCATTATGTATAATGGGAAAATGCACCAAATGGACAAGATCGAGGAGGGCAGGATCAAACTTTTTGATGAAAAAGCCTTTTTCTCAGTCCCGAATTTGCTGCTGAATGAATAAATAACAATCTTTTTCCCTACTTTATAATTTATTTTTTATTATAACTGGCGCAATAGCTCATGTATAATCGTCTTTCACAAATATTGTTTCAGGAGTTTGAAGTTTCCGACGAAACGTTCAAGGAAGCCCAGCAAGTCTGTCTTGAACAGAATGCAATTCTTTCTGAGATATTAATCAAAAAAAAAATCGTTTCCGAAAATCAGCTTCTTGAAGCCTTTAGCCGGCTTTATAAACTTCCTTTGCACCCGAGATTTACCATCGAAGAGCTTGATACGGACTTCACCAGCCGGGTATCCATTCAGTTTTTAAAAAAATATGTCATGGTTCCGGTAAAAAACCTCCCGTCATCTCTATGTGATCAGGACCATCATCCGGGCAGGGGCACGCATGCTATTGTCGTCAACGATCCATCCACATTTCAGCCGATAGACGATGTTATCAAAATTCTCGGCTGGGATGATGTATCACTTATCCTTTCAACCCGGGAATCAATCCTGTCATTAATCAATACAGCCTATGACAGCCGGCGGGACACCGCCGAGCAGCTCGTTGCGGATATGGAGGAAAACGGTTTTGACATTCTCAGTGGAATTGAGGAAACAGCCGATCTTCTG
>JAHECJ010000052.1 GCA_024641805.1 Desulfococcus sp. | reverse complement strand
CGGTTTTTATAATAAACAACGAAATACCCCCTATGACGATCAATTCAAAAAATGGTCCCAAATTGAATTCAATTTCAACAGTGTTCAGTCAGTTTGATGCCTTGAAACGGGCATTCATTGACACTTCATCATTGATTTATTTGAGTAAAATAAAATTGTTATATGCATCCGCCAGCACCTTTCAGTTAATGACCATCCCGGGCGTGGTCAGAGAATTCGGATCCACCAAAGAATTTGAGAATATTGAAATCATAGAATTAAAAGAAATCAGCATTGAAAAAAATGATACGGACCGGCATCTGATCGAAACTGCGGAATACATGCAGCTGCCGATTATTTCGGAAGATAAAAAAATGCTGATGCAGGCAAAACGAAGCGGTCTTCCTTTTTTCAATACCCTGATGATAATGAATTTTCTTATCTATAAAAATGTCATTGATAAGACAAAATATGAGACGGCGCTGGATCTGCTGCAGGAGGAAGCCTATTATGATGCGTTTATTTTTGAATACGGAAAAATGGTGTATGAAAGAATCCATGAAAAGAACCTGGCGGATTGATTTGATATAAACTCTGAGTAATTTGTAAGAGATTAAAATATGACTGAAATTGGAAAAATAAATCAACTGAAAGTGATAAAAACCGTTGAACCCGGTGTTTACCTTGACGGCAGGGATTTGGGAGAGATCTTGCTGCCAAACCGCTATGTTCCGAATAATTGTAAAGCCGGTGATATAATCGACGTGTTTGTTTACCTGGATTCAGAAGATCGTCTGATTGCCACAACGCTGAAGCCGTATGCCATGGTGGGAGAAGTCGGCTGGCTCAAAGTGGTGGATGTGAATGATTATGGCGCTTTTCTGGATTGGGGTCTTGCCAAGGATCTGCTCGTTCCGTTTCCGGAGCAACGGCAGCGAATGAAAAAGGGTCAATCATATCTTGTTTTTATTTATATAGATGATGTCACGCACCGGATTACGGCGTCTTCCAGGGTTGAAAAATTTCTGAGTTCACAGCCGAAAGATCTCACGGACGGACAACCCGTAGATTTGACCATCGCAGAGTCAACCGACCTGGGATATAAGGCTGTTATCAATAATCGATCCTTAGGTATTCTGTATCATTCGGAGATTTTTCAGAAATTAAAAGAAGGACAGACGCTGAAAGGGTTTGTCAAAAAAGTACGGGAAGACGGAAAAATAGATCTTTGCCTGCAAAAAACCGGATATGGCCAGGTGACGGATATATCGGAACAAATTATTCTGGCCATTGCGGCCCGGGGCGGTTACATCGACATCACAGACAAAAGCTCAGCTGAAGAGATTTATCAGATGTTTGGAATCAGCAAAAAGAACTTCAAAAAAGCGATCGGCGCCCTGTATAAGGCCCGTCGAATTATTCTTGAAAAAGAAGGCATTTCGTTATCTTAAAAGAGCCCGGATTGACGGTGAAGGCGTTTATCACCGCAAAGACACAAATTGTGACTTCACGGTGAGGCGGTATCCGTTGCGCCAATCCATATTTTTACTGAACAGGGCGTTGCCATGCCTTCAAGTGTTTTGAGGAATAAACAGGCGGTTCAGACGGAAACAAACACCTACTCATACCGTAGCGCCTGAATGGGGTCCTGCAGAGCCGCCTTGCGTGCGGGGTAAACGCCGAAAAAGACCCCTACGGCAACGGAAAAGGTAAAGGCCATAACAATAGACCAGGCCGAGACAGTCGTGGGCAGGACCGTCACGAATAAGGGAATGACAAGGGCAATGCTTACGCCGATGAAAATGCCGATAACCCCGCCTACGCCGCTCAGGGTAATGGCCTCGACGATGAATTGGGCCATGATGTCTTTGTTGCGGGCGCCGAGCGCTTTGCGGATTCCGATCTCCCGCGTGCGTTCCCGCACCGAAACGAGCATGATGTTCATGATGCCGATTCCTCCCACCAGAAGCGAGATGCCGGCAATGCCCCCCAATACCGCCGTCAATATGCCGAGAATGGAGCCCATGGTCTCCAGAATGGCCCCCTGGGTCTGGATGGTGAAATCTTCCTTGTGGGCATGGCGCCGGATGAGAAGGTCCTTTATCTGGACAATGGCGCGATCAACATCTTCGGCCCGTGGCGTGGAGGCAAGAATCTCAAATAATCCGTCGGTATCAAAAAGCTCCTGACCGCTCGTCACGGGAATAAAGACCACATCATCGATATCCCATCCAAGACTCGTTCCCTTTTTCCGCATGACGCCCACCACCCGGTAACGCGCATCGGCCACCCGGACTATTTTTCCAAGCGGGCTTTCCTCTCCGAAAAGTTCGTCTTTAACCCTTCGGCCCAGGACGACCACTTTGGCCTTGGAATCCACGTCGCCCTGAGAGATGAAAGCGCCCGAATCCACAAAAAGGTTCCGCACGCGGGAGAATTCGTTCGTCGTGCCGATAATGCTGGTATCGCGACCGCGGTTTTCATACTTGATCTTGCCCGTTCCGAACACGATGGGGACCGCGTCGCTTATCAGCCAGGCGCGGCGTCTGAGCGCTAATGAATCGTCATAGGTCAATTTTCGAACAGTCCCCGCCGCTGGCGGGTGAAAGCCACCGCTGGTGGTGGTCTTGCCTGACGTGATGATGAGGAGGTTTGTTCCAAGTCCGGTCAGTTCTTTGGTGATATAGGTCCGTGCGCCTTCACCGATGGATACGAGCAGGATCACCGCCATGACACCAATAATGACGCCGAGCATGGTTAGCCCTGAACGCACTTTGTTGGACAGGATTGCCTCAAAGGCCACCCGGAAGGTTTCAAGAAAATTCATGCATTCACCTGGTCATTGATGATCCGCCCGTCCTTGACGTTGATGATCCGATTGCACTGGGCGGCAACCTCCGGGTCATGGGTTACGAGGATGATGGTAACCCCCTGGTGGTTGAGTTCGGAAAGGATCTTTAAGATTTCTTCGCCCGAACTGCTGTCCAGGTTGCCCGTGGGTTCGTCGGCAAGAAGCAGGGACGGGTTGTTCACCAGGGCGCGGGCGATGGCCACACGCTGCTGCTGCCCGCCCGACAATTCCGTGGGTTTATGCTGCATGCGTGTTTTAAGTCCGACTTTTTCAAGCAAAGGTGCGGCCCGCTCCTGTCGCCGGCGGGCCGGGACGCCGCTGTAGATCAACGGCACCTCCACATTTTTCAGCGCTGAAAAGCGTGGAAGCAGATTGAAGGTCTGGAATACAAATCCGATTTTTGTGTTTCGGACCGATGCCAGCTCATCATCGGTCAGGGTGCTGATTTCGCGCGTTTCAAAATAGTAGACGCCGCTCGTGGGGCGATCCAGGCACCCCAGAATATTCATGAGGGTCGATTTGCCTGAACCGGAAGGTCCCATAACGGCGATGAATTCTCCGCGTTGAACGTTCAGCGAAATATCCGTCAATACGGTGATGTCCATCGATCCCATGCGGTAGGTTTTGGTTATGTTGACGAGTTCGATCATCGTGTGATTTCCGCGCGCCCTTTATCTTTGACGGCTCCGTAAAAAGTCCAACTTCTGTGTTGCGCTTCATCTCCCGTCATTCAAAGTACAATATGTACTCCTCATTCCTCGAGATTCGCACGAATTGAATTTGAACGTTTATTCTTTTCCGTTGAAATCCGGCTTTTTACGATTCAGTCGTCTTTATTATGTTACTGCTCAATTTCCACCTTCGCGCCGTTCTCCAGACCTTGTGCTTCAGGGGTTGTGATAATGTATTCCCCTGCCGCAACACCGCCGGTTATCTGTGTGAAACTCCAATTGGTCTCGCCGATTTCAACCGGCTTTAATTTTGCTAAAGTCGTGTCGCCGGGCTTTAAGGCCGTGCCTTCGGCGCAATAAATCTGTTTTTTCCCGTCTCTTTCGATGATGGCCTGGGAAGGTACGGAAAGGACATCCGCAAGCTTCATCACCAGTATCTCCACATCCGCCGACATTCCGGGCTTTATCTTCGGCTGCTTTTCATTGAAATAGGCCCAGACGTCCGCCGTGCGGGTTTCGAGCTTGCCGCCGCTCACAATAGGTGATATCCGGCCCACATGCCCCTGAAATGTTTCACCCGGAAACGAATCGACAGAAATGCTGACGGGCTGATCCGGGCTAAGTCTGCCCACATCGACTTCATCGATGGTGGCGAGCACATAGATGCTTTCAGGATCAACGATCATCACGATCTGCTTTCCCGGAAGCAGCATTTCGCCGACCTCTGTGTACTTCTCCGCGAGAACGCCGTCAAAAGGGGTGCGAATGATGGAATAATCCTGTTTTACTTCGGCATCAGCCCTGGCCGCCCGGTATTGTGCCTTTGCGATTTCATGGGTCCTGCGGGCCGCATCCAGGTCCTGCTGGGCAATCATGTTTTTCTGGAACAAGGCCTCCGCACGGATTTTGTTTTTTTCAGCTTCTTCAAAGGTCGCTTTGCTCTGGGCCAGGTTGCTTCTGGTCTGAACCGATTCCTCGCTCAAATCGAGCTGGGCGATAAGGTCCCCGGCTTTGACCATGTCTCCCTCCCGAACCGGGAGTTTGACAACACGACCGGTGCGCTGGGCCGACAAGGTTGCTTCTCTTTCTGATGTGACCGTGGATGTGGTCGTCGCATTCACAATGACACGGAGTTCGCCTGGCTTGAGTTCGGTCACTTTGACCATGATTGCTTTCTTTCCGCCCAGCCCCCACCATCCCAACGCAACAGCCGTCCCGATCAACAGGAGCCAGATAAGTTTACTTTTTATCAGCTTGCCAACCGTTTTCATTCCACCGCTCCTTCGAGTTGTTCCCCTTTTCCCATTGCCTTTAGAAGTCTCGCCGCTGCAAGTTGGAAATCGTAGAGGGATTGCACATAATCCGTTTCGGCTTTTATCGAGGAAACCTGAGCATCCGTCACATCGATGTATGGCCCGACGCCTTCCTCATATCGTCCCTGGGCGATGGCCAGGTTTTCCGCGGCTTTTTGGCGAGAGCTTTCCATCACCTCGATGCGGACTTTCGCGCTTTCCATATCCGCGTAATATTGACAGATATCGATTAGAATAGTCTGTCTGAGCATGTCCCGCTGCGCTACGAGCAATCGCTGGTTTGATTTCGCCTCGCTTACCTTGCCGGAGGTGAGACCGCCTTCGTACAGAGGAAGGGAAAGGGCGACCCCCGCGTTCCAGCTGTTTCCCACATCACCCTGATATATTCCCATTTCAGTTGTGCCGTTCGCCCAGTTGTAATTGCCGTTGAGGGAGATAGCCGGCAGATAATTCGATTCTTCCGCCAGTATGTTCGCGGCTGCTGCCGCGATGTCCGATTCGGCTTTTCGCAGGTCCGGACGGTTTTCAAGGGCTTCAGCTTTGATCTTTTCCAGGGAAGGGATGGCCGGCCAGACCGTCAGGCTGTCATCGATATCGATTTGGCCTTCCGGGTCGAGGCCCATGGTGTTGTTTAAGGCCATACCGCTTATTCGCGTGCGATTGTTTGCGTTGATGAGATTGAGCCGCATGCTGTTCACCTCTACTTCGGCGCGGGTCACGTCGAATATGGGCTTGGAACCGGCCTGATAGAAGGCATCGGCCTGTTTGAGATGACTTTCAGACTGTTCCAGTGTTTTTCGGGCAACACCGACAAGTCTTTGGGACTGAAGCAAATCGAAATAGGCCTGCTTCACGTTAAATATCACATCCTGCTTTACCCGCTCCGCGTCCAAAGCCGCCGATTGTGCGCTCAGGCGAGACGAATCATAAGCGTTACCGGTCCGGCCGAAGTCATAAATCGTTTGAGTGACGGATAAAGACGAGCTGTAGCTTTTGGTAAAAGTATCTCCTAAGGCACCGCCATTCTGGTGAGCCTCCGCGTAACCCGTGCTTGCCGCGACCTGGGGCAGATAGCGGGAGGAGGCCTGCTTCTCGCGGCCTTTGCCCGCTTCCAAACCTGCCTGGGCGGCTCGCATGCTCGGCTGATTTTTTAGAGCCGTTTCGATGCAATCGTCAAGGCTGAACCTGCTTTCCGCCGTTCCGGGTCGAACCGGCCAGGCGAGCACCAGGATTAAAAGAACGGTCAATCGAATCCATTTCATTCGCATATGGCGTTCGCTCGCTTTCTTTTTTTCCTTGAGTTTCTTTTGTGTCGCGGAGATAAGAACTCTCTGTTTTGGGAACAATCTATACATCGGAAACAATTGAGTGTCAATCCGATATGTTATTCAAATATGCCGGCAACGGTTTTAAAAAGGGTCGTAAACGCAGTCCTTTAGCCAGGCTGTTGATATGGCTGAGGCAACCGCTCAATTTTTGATCATCCGGACAACCGGTGCATAAATAAAGGGAAAAAGTTAAAAAAATAATGTTGACAGTGTAAACATTATTTTTTAAAGTCAGAGAAAAAGTAAAACGATATTAAAAAAACCGGACAGCAAGAATCAATGACCGTTAAAAAAAATCAAACAAAATCCTATCATCACGGAAATCTGAGGCGCGTTCTGATCGATACGGCGCTGGAAATTATATCCGAACAGGGCGCCAAAGATATTTCCTTAAGACAAGTCGCCCAAAGGGCCGGGGTGAGCCACACAGCCCCATACCGGCACTTTAAGGATAAAAATGCCATTTTAGCTGCCGTGGCCAAAGAAGGCTTTGACATGATGCTTGCCCAGACCGAAGACCGGATCGCCGGAAACAAAGGCAATGAGCTGGACCATTTTGCTATTTGCGGATTGTCCTACATTGATTTTGCTTCAAAGTATCCCTCCCACTACCGGGTAATGTTTGGAACTCGGTCCGATGATTCCTATTTTAGCGATGAGTTCAAACCCGAATCCATTCCCGTTTTTCAGCTTCTCCGGGATAAAATAAAAATCTGCCAGAAAAAAGGTCTGTTAAAGGCTGGAGACCTGCACCACATGGCCATGGCGGCCTGGTCCATTGTACACGGGTTTGCCATGCTCCGCATTGATCATCATATACCGGATCAGGAGACCGATGAAAAAAAATTAAGGGAACTGCAGCAGACCGTTGTGCTGACCCTGTTTTACGGCTTGCGGCCGGAATAAACAGGCGTCGCCTGGATTACTAAAATGAATGCATATGGCAAAAACATAGAAAGGGGAGATAAAAATGAGTGAAGATGTTTATAAAAAACTGGCAAATGTTTTGGACACCCTTCCCAACGGGTTTCCGGCATCCGACACCGGGGTGGAATTAAACATATTAAAGACGGTTTTTAAGCCCGAAGATGCGGAACTGTTTTGTGACCTGCGCCTGTCGTTTGAGACTGCGGAGCAGATTGCCCAGCGAACCGGCCGGGCTCTGAAAGGCCTGGATGACCACCTGAAGCGGATGTGGGAAAACGGCCAGATTTTCGGGGTGGATTTCGGCACGGTCAGAGTGTACAAAATGATGCCCTGGGTGTTCGGCATTTTCGAATTTCAGTTAAAGCACATGACCAAAGATTTTGCCGAAATGTGCAGGGAATATGAAACAACATTCGGCCCCCAGTTTTTTGACAGTAAAGTGCCGCTGATGAATGTGGTACCTGTGGAACGGGAAATCAATTCTAATGAAGTCACCATGCCGTTTGAACAGGTTTCCGCGATCATTGAAAAAGGTCAGTCGTTTGCGGTCAACGAATGTATCTGTAAGAAAGAACACGCTCTTTTGGGCAAGCCCTGCGACCGTCCCCTGGAAGTCTGTCTGGCCATTGCGCCGGTGCCCAATTTATTTGATGATCATCCGTTAAAGGCCCGGCCGATCACAAAGCAGGAAGCCTATGATATTTTAAAAATGAGTGAAGAGCAGGGTCTGGTTCATTTGACCAGCAATATTGAAAAGGGCCATTATTATATCTGCAACTGCTGCAGCTGCTGTTGCGGTGTATTGCGGGGAGTGAATGAATACAGCGGCGCCAAAGGGGTTAATTCCAATTATTATGCGGTGATTGATCCGGAAGAATGCGTCAGTTGCGGCGTATGCAAGGATGAACGCTGCCAGGTTTATGCCATTGAAGAAAAAGAAGATGTGTATGAGGTCAATAAGGATAAATGTATCGGATGCGGGCTCTGCGTTTCCACCTGCCCGTCGGATGCCATCTCCCTGATCCGGAAAAACGCGGAAGATATCGTTCTGCCGCCGGTGGATGAAAATGACTGGTACAGAAGAAGGGCCAGGATGCGGGGGGTGGATTACAGTAAATATGCATAAGGGGGAGAACCATGCATGAACTTCCGGTGATCAACAGTATTCTCAAGGTGGTTTTAAAACATGCGGCGGACAACAAGGTGAAGAAAGTGGTTGCGGTGCATCTGCAGGTCGGGGAGTTGAGTGACCTGGAAGACAAATGGATGCAGCAGTATTTTGATTACCTGGCCAAAGGCGGCATTGCCGAAGGCGCCAGGTTGAAGATTGAAAGAACGCCGGTGGTGATGAAGTGCACAGACTGCGGTTTCTCGTATGTGGCAAACCTTAAAGAGGACAAAAAACTGGCCTGCCCGTCATGCGGGAGTGAAAGAAAAAACATGGTCTCCGGACGGGAATATTTTATTAAAAACCTGGAGGCAATATGAAACAACCGGATTGAGGTCATGAAGGAGAAAAAAGAACGGTCGGGAATTCAGCTGGTTAAAAGGAGAAAATAAAGTTAAAAAGTTTCGATTTCAGCAAGCAGCTTTTCAATGTTCTTTTTCATGTAAAACCAGTTTCCCTTTGCTGAAGTAACGCCAATCAACTGGAAGCGGGGTTTTGTTGCTTTTTGGGGGTTTAAAATAATAATATTGAATTGTTGTTTATGAAGCGTAAATGCTTCACCTTTATCAATATTTATAAAATCAGAGGAATTATCAGGAGCCGGAAAAAATTTTTTTAAATCACCCACCAGGCGGTCTATCCGGAAGCTTTCATCTTTTTGATCAGAAACTATTATTTCTCCTTTCTCTCCGACCACCGCCAATGCCTGATAGCCATTTATCCGTTTAAATTCTCCAACAGATTTATTGAAAATCTTTACGAGATATTCAGGAGCCAGCATAATGGTATCAAGCACTTTCCCCTTTTTTAGGTCCCAGCTTGCACCGGCCATATCCATAAGGCAGGTTTTAACTCGCTTTCGAGTGCGGCATTCTGGCAGTTCGCTTAGTTTTACAAAAATACGGTCCCATTTCACGATTTCCCGTGCAGCCGCTTCGCCTCTTAATTCTTCAAGGTGGGCATCAATGAGGTGACCATCATTAAAATATAGATATCCTTTTCCATTGTCTTTAGAAGAAACTTCCAGGCGGCAGGTTTTCTGCAATATTTCGAACAGCGGCAAAAGGCTG
>JAHECJ010000595.1 GCA_024641805.1 Desulfococcus sp. | reverse complement strand
GGCTATGGGTTGCTGACCGGATCTTTATGAGAATGAAAAATAGTCAAAAAAGAGCCCGACCATGTCATTATCCGCATGGGGAACCGGAACAATTGATCGGATGCCGCCTTTTTTAACCAGGGTGTAAAGTTTTTTCTCCTGAATGATTTTATTGATCAGCATTTCTTCATCAAGGCTCTTTATTTCTGATTTCAAAAGATTGACAAACCGGCTCAACCGGAACGCGGTGACCAGTTCGGCGGTATTCATAGACCCGTTCCAGGCAAACGCGGAAGAGCCCGCGCACAGAGTAGAAGAAAACGTGTCAAAAAATGATTTTTCTGTAAACTCCGGGATGCCGGGCACCGGATAAAAAAGCGAAATACCGATGCGCGTGGGTTGCTTGGCCAGGTAAGCGATATTCGCGGCCACTGTTTTTTTCGAATCTTTCTTAAAGCCGCAGATGAAATAGGTAATGCTTTGAATTTTATGTTGGTCCAGGATCCGAACCACTTTTTCATACAATGGAAACAGGGCATTCCGTTGTTCATCTTCAAGAATCGGGAGATGGGTGGAGGCAATGGACAGGTTGAACTGATTCATTCCAAGATCGATCAGGATTTTGACGAGTTCGGGGGTAAGTTGTGTATAATCCATCCCGTTTTCAGCTAAAAAGAGAACCCTGGAAAATTTTTCCCTGAATAATTTTAAGACATTTAAAAAATATTCAGGCGCCAGCAGCAGATTGTCATCTTCAAAATTGACATAAACGGTTTTAGTTCGCTGGTCGGTTTCAAGACAAATGACGGACAAGCCCTTTTTTATTTTTTCAATTGGGATGACCCTGAATTTTCTGCCATGGCATAGAAAATTTGAACAAAACCGGCATGTTTTAGGGCACCCCCTGGACAAAGAAGTTGTAAAATAAATGGCTTTCGGGGTTTCACCGGTTTTTTTCAGGACAAACGCTATTTCATCTGCGTTCGTCTGTTTTTTTGTTCGGGGCACAATAATGATGCTGTTTTTTTTCCAGTAAAGATTGGGCACTTTGGAAAAATCCCCGGCCGGAGATCGCAGGGTACCCAAAAAAAGTGAGATAGCGGTTTCTGCTTCCCCGGTCAGCGCAAAATCAATATTCGGGTTCCGGATAAAAAAATCAGGATACGCGCTGACGCCCGCGCCGCCGATTACGACGGTCAGATCCGGCCGGTTGGCACGGATATGGGATGCCAGTTCCAGCGCGGCATCGGCATAACAGAAGGCAAAGCAGGAAATAAAGACAATGTCTGGAGAAGATGCAACGATTTTATCGGCGCATTCGGTTATCGGCGGCCCGAAACGCTGATACCGGGTAAAAAATGCGAGCCGGCCCTCTTCGTTTTCAATGATGTGGGGGTTTAAAAATTGAAGCACGTCCGGCAAAGGGAGTGGCCGGCCTTTTTTTTTCTCATTCGGAAAATTAAAAAGTTGAACATCCCAACCGTTTTCCCGCAGGAGGGTGGTTAAAATCTCACTGCCCAGTCCTGAAAACCGGTGCCGGGTAAAATAGAAATCAAACACCGGTGGAACGGCGATGGTTGCTCTTAATGAGGTTTTTCCATGAATTGAAATGGTTGTCAATTATTTCAGCCCGGCAAGAGGGTCGTTGATTCATCACTCAAAACAAATTCGTTTTTGCAGCTGGTATGGACCCTATCACTTTTGCCTGCATTTCTCATGAAAAATTTATTTTGGCTCCCAGGGTATATTCGGATGTATTTTTAATAACAAACTGTTAACAGCTAATTGTTGATTATTCGCCCGGAAGATGCAGGCCTGCCGGGTTGCATCTCCATGGAAGCCCGGATACGTCCGAGCAGTGTTTTTTCTTCATTATTGAATGCCTGATCGGCCAGGGCGACCTGTTCCGCAATCTTAAGGGCTGCGGCCTGATCCTTTTTGTCTGGAATCAGCTTGACCAGTGCGCTTAAGGCCTTGTCCCGGTCAGCGTGAAGGATGCAGGATTGTTGACGGATCAGTCGTTTGAAGTCGCCGACATTCAGATTTTTAAGCCGTTCATCGGCGGCAATGATTTGATTGTAAGTCTTGAGAACCCTGCGTTTTAAGATTTCATCTGCATGGGCCATGGCGACCATGATCCGGATCACACCTTCCGCAAACCCGCCGTCTTCAGCCATGTCAAGCCATTCAGCCCGGCACTCGTTTTCGGCGCCGGAATGATCCGTTGTCGACTCCGCCGGGGGTTTCCTGAAAAATGAAAGCGTCCAGGGGTTGCCATACATTAATTTAAACCAGAATTCCTGATTCTGGTCTCGGACATCCCGATACAGGTTCAGCGAATCGGAAACCAGTTGGGACATGTTTTTTTCCAGTTTGCCATACATATTTTCCGGAGCAGCCGGATGGCGATTCGCCTTTACCTGGGGGGCGAGAAATTGAAAAAATTGCATCCCGGGATTGATATCCGCAAACGCATAGCGTGATATGCGTAATGGATGAAGCCGGCGGATCCATTCCGCCATGGGTTCATTCATCGCCATCTGTACTTCCGGGCTA
>JAHECJ010000051.1 GCA_024641805.1 Desulfococcus sp. | reverse complement strand
ATTCAATTAGATGTATTTCTATGGTTGCCATAATATCTGCGCAGGTTCTTAGCTCGTGATCATAAAGGGCGTATATCCGATATTACATCATTTCTGCTGTTTTCCTCATGCAGTCCAGTTGTCAATGGTTTTAAAATTTTGACCGGTAAAATTATCCAACCCCCTCAGGTCATAACTCAGGATGGTTTCATCCGGATGTTACGAAGCGTTATTGTGTGGGGAGTTTGCTTGAAAAAATGCCGGCATTTTTTTAAAAAAAAGCGTGGGGAAATGTAATTATTGTAATTTATGGGGATTTTTGAAATTATAAATAAAATTCTGGGTTTTTGTCTATTCATTTAACAGCAACGTAAATAGGGGCACGGAGGTGTTCATGGAGGCAAAACAGCGAAAATTGGCAGTTGTATCCTCTTTAGGGAAAAAATATTCTGGCGTGGTCGATATTCCCAATGAAAATTTCAGGACGACTGATCTCCTTAACAGTTCGAATATATTTTGGAAAAATCCGAATGAGAAATGTTATGACAATGCCATCCTCATGTATGATGTGAAATTGTTTTTAGATGATACAGCTGTTTACAGGAATTTCGATAAGATCCAGATTAAGCTTTCCGAAATTTTTTACGTTTATGACGAGGTGCATGGTCTGGGTGATGAGATGGAAAAAAAAAGAGCCTCAACAATGATTAAGCATACCCAGGAAAATACACAACTCGTTAATATTATTACCCGTGAGGTCGCAAATTCTTTTTATGATATTTCAGGCACTTTTTTTGGACTGTTTAAAAAGAAATCCAAGGACAAGTTCATTCCGCTGACGGATGTCATCATTGTGGAGATTCATAACCGGCAGGGCAAGTGGGCCAAAAAGCAGATTCATCTTCCGCATAACTTTATCTGCATGAGCAATCAGCATATTGAGTCAGTGGTAATCGGTCAGAGTCCGCTTTAAAGTTCAAAAAAAATAATTTCAAGTGAATGGTTGAATCTATGGGGTTTGTTTTTTTCTCCATGCTCTCTGCTCTTCAATAGTATTAAAATCCCTTTCGGTGATATTCTTCAATCCGTCCAGGGAATATAGCCGGATGGTTTCATCCGTATCATTCAGCAGAGTTCATAACATAGGGAATAAATGCCGGATCCAGGCTTTTCAGCAGCATGTAACCCGCCATTTTCAGGCATTTCGGGTTCCCGCTTTCGTAATACAGGTCGATCCGCTGTTTTACGGTGTCCGGATCGTTGATTTCACTCATTGCAAAAACTGCCGTCGCGGATCATTTCCCGATCCTGTTTTTGATGATGGAGAGCAGCAAGGTTACGGCTTCTTTGGCTTTTAAATGTCTAAGCGACCAGACATCCCTCGGCGATCCCTGTTTTTTTCATTTTGCTCTCCCCTGAATTCATTTATGCGGAATTACTTTATTCGGATGATTTGGTCGTCTGGACGGGATATCGCTGTTAAGGCGATGAAATGAGAAATGAGGTAATAATCATTCATTATTACCTTGAACGGTTTTCACAACAAAGCGTAAAAAAAATCCCCTCTCCCTGAATGCTAATTTTTTAAATGAATTTAATGTTATCGTCAATCGGGGAAACCCTGAAATGCTTCTTCGATTTTCCTGATGTATCGATAAATATCATTTACTGGAATTCTGTTTAGGGGTGATCAATGCGAAATGACGATTTTTTCAATGAAAAAATAAAAAAAGGCCGCACTGCCGAGATAGACCAGCATGACAAGAAATGCGGACGGGATTTTTACCCACTGCGGTTGTTGTTTGACAGCCTGATAACAGGCATATGCGGATGCACCTAAAATGATTTCCGGAATCAGGATGTATATGGCGACATGCCCGATCATGAAGACATTTTGGGCATACCAGGAAGGGAGCAGCCAAAGGAATGCTTCCGAACCGCCGAAGAGCACCAGGGATGCGGCGGCCACCGAAAAATAGGCGGCGGGTTTTGAGATCCTTTCACTGACCCGTTCACCGATAAAAAGAATAATAAATAACGGGATGGTCCACAGGCCGGCCATATATCCGGAGACCGTGCCGATTTTAAAACACCCGTCTTCCGGAAACACCAGAATGTCGAGTTGGGCCGATAAAAACCAGTCCGGAAATACCTGAAAAATACTTAAAATAAATGTAAACAGCCACAGGTTCGTCCAGTCTTTATTTTTTCTGGAAATCCCCCATGCCAGAACCGCGATGTTGTAAATAATCACGAGAAACAGCAGGCGAAGGCCGATGGCGATATTGCCAAAAACAAATAGAACGATCCCGCAAAGCAAGGTGAAGATGGCGTGGATCAGAATCGCATCTTTCTCGTTTCCATTCATTTCCATTTAATAAATACCTGCCTGTTTAATGGTGTTCAGGGTTTAAAGGACATTGCACGTTAATGCAGTTGGGGCATCCGGTGAATCTTAAGTGAATGATCCAGAACAGGGTTAGAATGGAAAAATAGAGTGTCCCCCAGCCGGCCATTTGGTATTTGAAAATAAATATCACCGGGAGGATGACCCGGAATCCGTAGGCCACGGTGGCCCAGAAAAGCTGCCTGCAACCAAAGGGCGCCTCTTTCTTCTCAAAAAAATGGTGAACGCAGCTTCCTTCAAGGGGAATCGGACACTTTTTACCGTAATAGACGCAGTAGCGGCAAGTGCCGGCATATATAACAAGGTAGGAAAAAGCCCACAGGCCCGGATAGGCGGCCGCAGCCAGAAGGCTGTGGGGCCATATGACTGCAAGCCCGCACGCAAAAACCAAACCCAGAAGAATCGCATTCGAATAATTTCTGGAAAAGGAAAATTCGGCGATACGCTGATTGCGTTTCGGTCTGAGCACGTTAACGGTTCCTGATCGTATCGCGCAGTGTCTCCGCGGATGAATATTGGGGATAAAAATTCAATTCGTGCCTTGCTTTCTCATTTGAGGCGACAAACGGGTAACGGATATAGTCCAGGTAGCCCCGGTTCACCTCAATCATTGGAAAATGCAGCCGCCACAAACATTCCAGCACCGGATAAATGATCCACGCCGGCAAGGGGATCACTTTCGTCCCTAAAGTTTCGGCAATTTCCCGGACCGTCAGTGTTCCGTCTCCGGCAATATTGAAAGCGCCGGGCGTTTTTTTTTCAAGAGCTGCCAGGCAGGCGGTGACAAAATCTTTTTCATGCACGAACTGGACGGCCGGATTATCTCCTTTAATGCTGACCGTGACGGGCAGAAAAAGCATCCGTGAAACATAGTTGTCGACATTGGGCCCAAAGACCGTGCAGGGCCGGAGAGTGGTGACGGTCATTTCCGGATGCGAATCCGCAAATGCCTGAATCATGCGGTCGGTTTCCGCTTTGTAAAATCCGTAAGGGAAAGTTGTATTTCCGCGCAGAGGGTCTTTTTCGGTAAGGACTTGGGGGTTGTCTGCATGGGCACCGTAGGCCAGTGTGCTGCTGATGGCAATCAGGTGCTTGACGCCTGCTGCTAAAGACTGTTCAAGGATGTTTTTTGTGCCGTTTGAGTCTATATCATGCATTCGCTTCAGGTCATGGATGGGTTTGACCACAAATGCAAGATGGAGCACGGTATCGATTTGATGCCGGGCAAGCAGCTCACCGATTTTCGGGTCCCGAATGTCTTGCCGATAAAAGGTTATATCCCCGGCAATGGCAGTTCCCGGCGGGGTAATATCGATCCCGACAATTGTGCCGGCGCGTTTTTTCTGCTTCAATTCCCGGGTCAAACGGGTGCCCAGGTAGCCGGAGATGCCGGTGATCAGTATGTTTTTCATGAATCGTTCAATCGGTTTTTTAAGTTACGTCCACGGCATTTTTAAGCCGTTGTATTGATCGGCTGATATACTCGTTGTCTTCAAGTGTAATTTGTATTGCCTGATTCGGACAAACGTCGACACAGCGGCCGCAGCCCCGGCACATATTCTGATTAATTATCGCCTGTTTTTCTTCCAAGGTGATGGCGTTGACAAAGCACACTTCTTTGGTGCACTTGCCGCACCCGATGCACTGATCCGTCACCGTGACTGTCAGTCCGGGCAGGCGGTTGATCTTGGCGCTGATTTCCGGGTTAATATCCGGCAGAATTTTCCACAGGCAGCAGCAGGGACAGCAGTTGCAGATTGTCATCAGCTTTTCGCCAGGCCCTGCATTCAGCCAGACAGAGTCCAGTTTATTTTTGCCGATCAGGTGGACGAGTCCCGCTTCCCGGCATTTTCGGGCATGAACCAGTGCTTCTTCGGCGGTGACAATGCGCCCGAATCTGGGGTTGATTTCCTTGACCGCTTCTCCCAGAAAGATACAGCCCAGGTCAGTGGGATAATCCTTGCAATGCGTTGAATCCCGGCAGATGCAGAAATCCATGATCCAGCGGTAACTGGCCTGCCGTATGAAATGTTCAACAATCTGCGAGGGCGCCATCATGCCTTCGGGAGTGTCCACCGCTTCATTGACGGGGATGGTTTTGTCTTTTGGCAGGTAAAAAATATCATCACCGTCAAAAAGGGCATAATCGACCATTTTCCCGATGACGGGATAGTTCGTCAGCCGGGCCCAGAAGAACCGCTGAGAGAATGTTTTGTTGATGAGGTACTTAATCCAGAAAGGTGCGGCCATTTTTTAGGGGGTTTCCTCGCGATGCAATAACGGGTTTTGTTATTTATATTCAAGTGGTTATTCAGCCTGAAAGCAAACAGTCAATAAATCCGGACGATGTAGCGGAGGTCTTTAGGCTTCCATGCGCAACATCTCCCTTCAGTCTTAGACCTTCAACCTATCGCCCTTATTTTATTCTTTCGGTCCGGCGCAATACACCTGGTTGGAGACAAAATTTTCATACTGCTTAAAGTTTTTGGTAAAAAGATCCGCCAGATGCTTGGCTTTAGCATCATAGGCCGCTTTATCTTTCCAGGTGTTTCTGGTCATCAGGATTTCCGACGGGACATCCGGGCATGATGTGGGAACGTCAAGGCAAAAAACCGGATCCTGAACATATTCCACATCATCCAGCCGGCCTTCGATGGCGGCATTGATGAGCGCACGGGTATAGCGGATGGATATGCGTTTTCCGACACCATAGGGGCCGCCGGTCCATCCGGTATTGACCAGCCAGCACTGGGCATTGTGCGTTTCAATTTTGTGAGCCAGCAGCTTGGCATATTCACTGGGATGAAGCGGCATGAACGGCGCGCCAAAGCAGGTGCTGAATGTCGCCTTGGGTTCGGTGACCCCTTCTTCGGTACCGGCGACCTTGGCCGTGTACCCCAGGAGAAAATGATAGGCCGCCTGATCCAGGGTGAGTTTTGAAATCGGCGGAAGCACCCCGAAGGCATCCGCCGTTAAAAAAATAATGTTCCGGGGGTGGTCACCCACACCTTCTTTGACGATATTGTCAAGGTGTGTCAGCGGGTATGCGGCCCGGGTATTTTCCGTAATACTGTCATCGTTTAAGTCGACTAACCGGGTTTCTTCGTCACAGACCACGTTTTCAAGGACGGTGCCGAATTTTCGCGTGGTTTCAAAAATTTCGGGTTCCGCTTCCTTTGAAAGCCGAATCACCTTTGCATAACAGCCGCCCTCAAAATTAAAGATTCCGTCATCACTCCAGCCATGCTCGTCATCCCCGATCAGGGCGCGTTTCGGGTCAGCCGACAGGGTGGTTTTCCCGGTTCCGGAAAGACCGAACAGCAACGCCGTATCGCCTTTTTCTCCCACATTGGCGCTGCAGTGCATGGACAGGACGTTTTTTTGGGGCAGGATGTAATTTAACGCGGTGAATACGGATTTCTTGATTTCCCCCCCGTAATATGTCCCCCCGATCAGGACCAGTTTTTGGGTAAAGTTCACCAGGATAAAGGTTTCAGAGTGGATATCATCCAGATGCGGGTTGGCCATGAACTTGGGCATGGCGATCACAGTGAATTCCGGGGTGAATCCGGACAGCAGCTCCCGGTCACGGATTCGGATCAGGAGATTTCTGACAAACAGGGACTGCCAGGCATATTCGGTGATCACGCGTACGGCCAGGCGGAATTTTTTGTCGGCGCCTGCATAGACATCCTGGATGAACAGTTCCCGATCCTGCATGTAGGCTTTAAGCCGCTCAAATATATAATCAAATTTTTCAGGGTCATACGCGATATTGACATTGCCCCAGTTAATTTTATCTTCCGTATGTTCATCCCTGACGATGAACTTGTCATTCGGTGCCCGTCCGGTGCTGATCGGTGACTCTGTCGGGCGGACAATGACCAGGGGGCCCAGATGCGACATGACGCCCTCGCCCCGTTTCGTCGCCTGTTCATATAACTTGGGAGAGCACAGGTTCCAGTGGGCTTTTTTAATATTCCTGATCCCAAGGTATTCCAGTCCGGGCTCGAGTTTTTTCAGCTCATGGAATGGTTTCATAATGCCTCCTTAAATTTTGGAAAATAGACAGGATGTCCGCCGGGTCGCGCCAGACGCTTTTTTAAAGATATAATTAATATTTTTAATATATTAAATTCTTTTTTGCAATCCTCTTTTGACAAAATGACCCATATCCTGAAGATATCGAAGGCTGACCATTTTCCGCGACGAAGCAATCAGCGCATTATAAATCAGCGGCAGGATTTCCGATGGCGCCTGGATGGGAGCCGGCATGCCGAGCCTTCCCCGGATCGTCTGCGCCATGTCCACTGCGGTGGTAAAACAGTTGTCGATCCGGGTAATTTTTTTTGCATTGACGATGGATGCGTTTGCGCAGCTGCCGATTAAAAAGGCCTCCTGGCCATGCGCGTCGATGGGTTCATCGATCCGGCCGATGACCATGACCACCGGTTTTGCCGATTTGAAGGCCGCCGGTCCGGCAAATCGTTCCAGAAATCCGAAATACATTTTAGCGCCCATGACGCAGCCGGTAGGGCATTTGCCTTTATCCTGTTTATTCGTGTATCCCCAGAAAAAGCGGATGGGGGAGGCCATCCGGTCCAGTTCTTTGTTAATGTCCTGCCATCGGACGAATTCATCATCATAGGGGAGAATTTTCCGCGCTGTCCGGTCCAGATCATCGAGGCAGGTCAAATCCCCTTTGAAAATTATATCCTCAACACGGGCCGGTAAATAGCCCCGTTCGACAGCGCGTTTGAGATAAGGAACATCCTCGCAATTATAACCCAGCAGACGGGCACCGGCCAGGTCGACCGCCATGGGGTTTTTACCCATAAGTATCAGTCCCAGCCGTCTGGGAGTGGGGAACGCTTCGTTGCCGACCCCCACATCGATGGCATCCATAATAATAAAATCCGGGAAGCCCACGGCCAGCAGATCGACAATTTTGTCATTGAGCAGGAAATCATGGCGGATGGCTCTTTCATCATCCGAACAGATACCGATATTTAGTTTCACCGTTCCGGTCATGGTGCTGACGCAATGGCATTTCAGTTTCGGCAGATACACCTTTGAGTCTGCGCGGGCCATTTTTCGTGAAATCCTGAGGTTGTCATGAATCAGTCCGCCCACAAAGACCCGGTCCCGCCGATCTTCATCAATGCAGAACATGTTTACCGGCGCCTTGACGTATTGCTTGATTTTTCGGATTTGTTTGTAATATCCGGCGTATTTGTAGGAGAGTCGGGTCGGATAGCCGATGGCTGTTTTCTCTCCCATATCGATCCGTCGGACGTCCGGTTGACGGGACAGTGCGAGCAGGGAGGCGCCGACCAGCGAAGGATGGGTGTATGCGGTGGAGCCGTATTTGCCGTTTTTGGAGGCATACACGACGTTGGGTTTGACAAAAAGATTCCCCGCTGGATGATAATTCAAGTCCTTCATTCCGGAAGATACGATCTGTCTGATTTTTTCAGGATCGTATTCCTCGCAATAGCGGATCAGAACGCGGTTGTCCGTTTTGTCAGGATTCATGGGTTCCCTTTCTATCCGTTGGCGGATATTTTTTACAAGCTCTCTTAAAGATCGGGTCCCACCCAGGGCTTGGGCGGACCAATCAGCGCGAACGGCGCCGGATTGATCGGACCGCCTCCCAGGCCCATATATCCTGCGCCGATAAAAAGGTTCTCATTAATCTGACGGATCTCATCCCTCATGGAATGAATCGTTCCGGAGTTGTCAGCGCCGTAGTCGACCAGAAAGGAAATCTTGCCGTCTTTTCCGAGTTTTGAAACGCCCATGGATGTTTTCATTGGCCGGATGCGGAGGGTGGATGTGCTTCCGTCAGAATTATTTTCCAAGAAAATATTGTATCCCTGGCCGGTATCCTTATTGTCTCCTCGAAAAGCTTTTCCGACCCACCGGGTGTTCAATGTCAGTAAACCGGTGGGAAAGACGTGGTGCGTAAATAAAGCGGATGATGAGCCAAGGACACCTCCGCTGAGCAGCCTCGCTTCATATTCCCCGTTTAATGCTTTAAAATCGGGGGTATTTGCAGCATAAAACAGCTGCACTTTGTCTTTTCGGGAAAGCTTTTCCACATCATCATAGGTGGCCGCCCGGGGGTCAACGCCTATAATTTGAGCCATGGTCCTGCCGTCGGGTTTTTTGCTGCCGGCCTGTAAAATATTGATCCCGTTGAGCAAAACCATTGCAATAATCAGGATACCCAAACCAATTGAGATAATTTTCACTGTTTTCATAAATTTTTAAATATCCTTTGTTGAACGGGGTGTTGTTTTGAGCAGTTCCCCCATGGCCGAGGCGGTTTTGACAAACGCCGCCAGGTCATCCGGATTGAACTGTTTCAGGTTTGCCTTGATCAGTTCATAGGAATGGTTTTGGGAAAGATTGACCATGTTTTCGCCTTCCGGCTCAAGGCAGACCAGGGTTGTTCGCCGGTCGTTCGGGTTCTTTTTCCGGGAAACCAGATTTCGCTTTTCCAGCCGGTCTACCACACGGCTGGCGGTGCTGATATGGATATTTAATTCCGCTGCTATTTCGCCCATGCTTGCCGATGAACGTCTTCGTAGAAAAAAGAGAAGATAAAACGCCTCAAAATTCAGGTCAAACAACGCCACTTTATGTTGTTCAAAGTGATAGATGGCAGCCATCACATTAAACAGCAGCCGGTCGAGTTCATTTCTTGGGATTTTATCAATCATGGAGCGTTTGTCTTTATTTTAAGGAATCAATGGTGGAAAAGTATCATTTTATTTGTATGTATGCAAATGTTATTTGGTGCCAAAAAATAGTAATTTTTATAGCTATCAATTTTAATATGTTAAATAATAATTTTTATTGCAGAATGCAAATAAGATAAGAATTTGATTTAAGCAGGGGCTGTAAAACAATTAAACCCTTTATCCGGCCAA
>JAHECJ010000050.1 GCA_024641805.1 Desulfococcus sp. | reverse complement strand
ATTTGAAAATAAAAAAACCGATGACGACCACCGCAAGAACAATCCCCCCCCATAAAAGCACCTGATTGAGGGAGAGCCCTGATGATTCCCCGGCAGAGCCGGAATGTGCGGCAGGTCCGAAAGCCTTCGAGGCGGGCGCCTTCTGATTATCATTTTCGATGCCCGAACGCAAACGCGCCAGTTGCTCGGCACTCAGAACCGTTGTTCCGTCAAAATCATCCGGAGAGACCGCGCTATTGTTTTTCTGGGGTTTATCGTCCGCTTCGATTGTCACCCGCAGAGAGAACTTACCCAGATTAATGACATCATTGCTCTTCAAAGCCGCCTCATTAATCTGCAGATCGTTCAAAAACGTGCCGTTCGTGCTGCCCATATCCTTGACGATATAAGGGCCGCCGATGGATCTCTCGATTCTCGTATGACGGCGCGATATCCCGGTGTTGTCGATAAAAATATCCGCTGTCGGGATGCGGCCGATGTCAACAATATCCTGTGTAAAATTATAGGTTTTAAGAACGTTGTCCTTGATGGCCAGCTCGACTTTCAGAACCTGATCATTACGCATCGGTTACTCTCCAAGGCTTGGTTTGGATAAATACTTCTTGGAACAGAGAATGAATAAGTTTTTCAATTTGCTGTATATTATAGTGTATTATTTTTTTTTATGTCAAGTTTTATCCGGCGTCCCGATTTGGATCCGTCCCTTATTCACTCAAATAAATATGATTGATGTTTCATCGCTGATGCGATAATATGGCGTATTAACAAATTAAAAACTTTATTTTAATCACAGACATCAGATCATCCGTTCAGGTACGGGATATGAATCATTGTAAATATGGCTTCAGCACGAATGTGGGGAATATTCGCTCTCATAATGAAGATTATCTTCGTATCGAGCCGGATATGGGACTTTGGGTGGTCGCGGACGGCATGGGCGGGCATAAAGGCGGCGAAACAGCGTCTGCCATTGCCGCTGACTTTATCGTTAAAAAAACCAAAGCCGGAACTCCCCTGGAAAAAGCCATTGCCCAGGCGCACCTCGCTATTAAGGAGGCGAGCAAGCAAGGGAAAGGGCCTGAAGGAATGGGCACCACCGTTGTGGCCCTCAGAATAAACGGGAATGCCTATGAAATTGCATGGGTGGGAGACTGCCGGGCCTATCTGTGGAATGGCGTTACGCTGATGCAGCTGACAAAAGATCATTCTTATGTCCAGCATCTCGTCGATACCGGTGTGATAACCCGCAGTGAATCAGAGCATCATCCCTATCAGGATATACTTATCCAGGCGCTGGGGGCAGCGGATATTAATGAGGTGAATGTAGAAAAAATCAGTCATTCCCTGCATCGAAACGAACAGATTCTTCTATGCAGTGACGGACTCACCAAGGAACTCAATGACGGGGGCATTGCCGACGGACTGGCCCTTGAGGTTACGGAACAGGAAAAAGTAGATTATCTGGTCCAAACGGCCTTAAAAAATGGCGGGAAGGATAACATCACGGTCATACTGGTTTCCGCCAATCATGACGCTCCCGTTAAAATGCCGGAAGGAGCGACGGTTCCCATCAATACAGATGAGTTAATTCAAACCGGTTTTATGAATAAACCGATCTTGTGGCTGAAACGGGCGTTTAAAAAATTTTTACCAACCAAATGATATGGCTCTGATACGGATCTTATGATTGATATTCCCAATTACGAAATCGGCAAACTGGCCGGTCGCGGCGGAGTGGCCGAGGTATATCTTGCAAGACACAAATTGCTGGATCGCACGGTTGCCATAAAAGTCATTGCCCCTGCAAGTGCCGATGACTTTGCGGATAAACGGTTTTTAAAAGAGGCCAAAGTGGTTGCCGGTCTCCGCCATCCGAACATTGTATCGATCTATGATGTCGGCGTTTATGAAAATAAATATTATATCATCATGGAATATCTGGAAGGGGGGGATCTCAAGCAGAATGTCAAACGGACCCTGTCAATCCCACAGACGCTTAAAATCATCCGCCAGATTACCTCTGCGCTGGCGCACGCCCATGATAAAGGTTTTGTTCATAGAGACATTAAATCACAAAATATCATGTTTCGGGGGGACGGCACCGCGGTTCTAACGGACTTCGGCATTGTCAAGGATCTGACGGCGGATTCCGGTTACACAATGGACGGGACCAGTATCGGCACCCCGCATTATATGAGTCCGGAGCAGGCTCAGGGAGCGGGGGAAATCGACTGGCGGACGGACCTTTACAGTCTGGGCGTCACTTTTTATGAAATGCTCACGGGTTCGGTTCCTTACAACGCAGACTCCGCCATCGCCGTTGCCCTCAAGCATATCAAAGACCCGATTCCGCGCCTGCCGGAACAGTTCGCCGGATTCCAGCCGATTATTGACAAATTAATGGCAAAAAAGCCAGAGGACCGATTCCAGTCTGCCCATGACCTGCTCCGTGCGATTGGCGATCTGGACGGGGAAGGTATTTCAGGCGAGACCATCGTTCTGAAGCATAAAACCGCAAGCAAAGTGCGACCGGCCAATATTCTTTTCGGCGTTGCCATCGGATGCATCATCGGCGGGCTCATGTTTCTGGCGCAACCCCATTTAGCCCGTTTCATTGACCGTCAAAAAACGTCAGTCCAGAATCCAACCTCGGCAAAAGACAGCCAGTCGGAATCCGCTGCCCCGGAATCGAAAACGCCTTTTCTGGACGTGATCAAAAAGAACTGGACAAGCTCCGTCGACTCGGAAAAGTTAACCGATTTAATTGCCAAAAAGGACTATTCAGCAGCACTCGATTACATTTCGAAAATCCGGGAAGAGATGCCGGCACCGTCGAATGAAATGATGCAGAAAGCGGAACAGTTTCTAAAATCAAATCAATCCCTGAATGCCGGCGATATCTATAACACGGTTTTAACGGTTGAACCGCAAAACAATTCAGCCCTGCTCGGCCTGCTTTACGTGGCCATCCAAAAATACCAGGGAATGAAAACAGATAATAATCCCTCGGTTGCTGAATATGATGCGTTGCTGGCACTGTTGAACAAAGCAATCAAAAACACAGACTCCCAGTATTTCAAGCACCTGAATATTGACTCCGTGGAGTCTCTTTATGACGCTGCACATCATGAGCTGGCGCAGCAGAACTTTAAACAGGCGGAAACCTGGGTTAAAACCGGGTTAAAATATGCGCCGGATCATTTGCGGCTGAAAAAACTCGATCTTCTGGCCGCCGCTCAGCTCAGCCTGAGCGAAAACCGTTTAACTTTGCCGGATCAGGACAACGCGCTGTTATATTACCGTAAAATTCTTCAATTAGACCCGGATGATCAGGACGCCAAACAGGGAATCACCGGCGTCGTCGATAAATATAAAGCCATGGCCCTGGCCGCTGAAGAGAAAAATGACTACAATGACGCCCTGCGATTGATTGGCCAGGCCCGGTCTATCCTACCGGATGATATGGAAATAAAAATCACCGAGTGGCTGATTTCAGGCGACATGTATGCCTCAAAAGCACAGTTCTCATCTCCTGAGAATGAGAATGCTTTGTATTATTATCAAAAAGCCCTGGAGCAATCCCCCCAGAATAAAGAGGCCGCCCTGCGGATCGCAAAAATTGAAGTACTCAAGCCGCTGCACAAGATCAAACGGACCGCCCCGCTGTCTGAAAAAATTTCTGATTATAACACCTTGTTTTCAAATTTAGCATCTGTCATTGCCGAATATGGCGAGAACAACCTGGGGAACGTGAAGCGTCAGGTGATCGAACAAATAAAAGAAGACATGCAAGCCCAAATAAAATCGAAACAGCCCCTTCCGGCTGAATTCTTGACGCTTGTTTCCGATCATTTTCCCGATGAAAATGATATTTTCAGCACGCAATACGATATCCTGATGGCGGAAGGCGACGCAAGCGCCACGCCTCAGGAAAAAGCGAATTATTATTTAAAAGCGCTGAAACTGAACCCGGTTCTTTCCCCGGCTAAAGTAAAAATTGAAAATGTGGTCAAAAACCTGGAAGATCACGGCAAGGCGGATGACGCCCAGACCATCTTAAAGCAAGCCGTGAATATTGCACCGGACCATGGACCGTTTAAAGAAATGCTTCAGTCCATCAATCGGGTTCAGGATACGAAAGCCGAAATATTCACCCTGTTGTTAAAAATTAAAAGGATTCCGGATATTTCTGAAAAGATCGAACTTTATTCGACCGTATTCTCAAAGCTGGATTCCGCCGGCAAACAGTACGGGGCCGGTAAAATGAAAGACCTGAAAAATGACATTACGGCCCAGGTCCAAACAGATATCCAGGGACGAAAAAACAGCCGGCAAGTGATTCCGGATGAATTTTTGAGCCTGATCAAAACTGATTTTCCGGATATGACCGCCTATGCAATGAATGCCCAGTACGAGATATTGATGGCGAGTGGAGACAGCAGTCCCGAAAAACAGAAAAAAGCCGATGATTACCTGGCCGCGCTAAAATTAGATAATAACCGGGAAGAAGCCAAAAACGGAATTATACTGCTTGCTAAAAATCTGGATAAAAACGGAAATAATCAGGAGGCGCTGGCGGTTCTACAGCAGGCCATGGCCATATCGCCAAATGATTTGATATTTAGCGAATTATTTGGCAAAATCAAGCGTATTATTGATGTATTTATGACGACTTTTGGGTGTGATAAAGAGAACAAGATCTCCCAGACGCCGGTTTCCATTGAGAACTTAAATCTTTGCATTCAATACTGGAATCTGGATCCTGACAGCGTCGTCAATGTTGTCCTGAACCAGGTGAACGGCCAAAGCATGGAAATTCCGGTCGTTCTGGATGGTCGTTCCGGCAGTAAACCAATTAACATCGTCGCTCCGGTCGAAGGCTTCGCGCTCGGCGATTACACGATTTCAATCAGACAAGACGAAAAAGTTTTATCAGAAACGCTGATACAATTTATACCTAAACGGAGGTAATGTTTATGCGGTGGATAATTCTGTTTATCCTGGTTATGCTTACAACCATCGGATGTGCGGCGAATTGTCAGAACGTCCAGCAGCAGTTCGATACATGCCAGGCGACATTGAAAGATCAGGACTTTATCATCAAAAAACAGGAATCGGACATCCGGCAGAAAAATCAGAAAATAGAGGAGCAGCAGGAGACCATTAAAAAAAAGGACGCCGATATTGCCGAATTGAACCGGCAGCTGAATATCAGCACCAACGAAAAAGGCCGGTATGATGAACGGATCAAAGACATCGCTTCATCGGTCCGGGAATACATCAAACAGCAAATGCGCGATAATCGCAATTTTCTGACCAGCATCGCTTTGGAAGACTTTATCGGCAATGAGTTAATCGAAAGAGAACACACCGGCGAAGGGAACATGCTGGTTATCAATGTCGAGCACCCCGTTCCCAGCGGCGGCCAGATCAATGGAATCGGCGGATACTTTACCGGTTCAGCTGATATTGTCATCAAGCTGCTCCGGCCGGTGGGCAACGACTATCTCGTCATCTACAACAAAGAAATAAAGGTCGAAGCCACAGCACCCGGTAAACAATACATCGATCTTGACAGCCCGTTTATCGTGAAAAAAGGGGACGTGATTGCCTATTATTTCCCCGGCATCGTCAATGCTCCTTATGACAGCGAAATCGGCACAAACACCTATACAAAAATGCGGTCGGATAAATACCCGCACGGGGAACGGGTCGCAGCCGAAGACATCTGGCACGCGGACCAGGCCAAAAGAAAGTATTCACTCAATTACTACGGCATCTTTTATACAAGGGTTGATTCGGAATAAAGTCATGACCCAGCAGACCACATATTTAACCATATTGTTCGCCGATATTTCCCACAGCTCCAATATTTATGAGCAGCTGGGCGACCAGGCAGCCCAGGAACTGGTGGGAAAAATTCTGACCCGCCTGTCCGATTTGACAGTCGAATTTGGCGGAAAGGTCATCAAGACCGTTGGCGATGCCATTATCGCAACGTTCCCCTCCACCGACAATTCGGTTGAAGCTGCCAAATTAATGCAAATGGCAATGCCGGACATCACCTCCGGCCACAGCGATATGGCCCCGGTCAACATTCACATCGGGATTCATCATGGTCCGGTCGTAATAGACAATGAAGATATTTTTGGCGATGCGGTCAATATCACCGCGCGGGTCGTTGATTATGCCAATCCGCGCCAGATTGTCGCAACCCGCGCCGCCATTGAAAATCTGCCGGACGACGCCAGCCATTTTTCAAAATACATCGCCAAAATAACGGCCAAAAATATTTCCGGAGAACTCGAACTCTTCGAAATTATTTATGAAGAACAAAACGCCACAATGGTCATCGACTGCCGGAAACTATCGAAAGCCCTGTGTTCAAGTCTCTATCTAATAAGAGGCGGCCAGGTGATCGTGGTGGATGTTCAAAAACCGGTGGTATCCGTCGGGCGCGAGGATTTTAATGATATTACCATCCAGTACTCATGGATTTCCAGGACCCACGCATATATTGAAAGTCGGAATGGCGTGTTCATGTTAAAGGATAAAAGTACCAACGGGACGTTTATTTATCCACAGGACGGGCCTCCGGTATATATCAACAAAGGGGAGCATCCGCTGGCCGGAAAAGGTCTCATTATTTTCGGCCGGGAAAAAGAAAACAAAATGGACAGCGCCCTGACGGACACGCTCGAATACGATATAAAATAGCATCAAAATTCATTACGGGAGAAATGTGATGACGGAAAAAAAATTTAAACAGGTCTGTGAATGTGAAAACTGCGGCAACGAAGCGGAAATGACCATCACCTGCTCACTGATACCCGAAGAAGATAAATCCACTTCAAAAGCAAAGGCGGCAGCACCTTCGGATCATCATCATGAAAAAATCAAAGGGCATGCGGTCTGCAGCCAGTGCGGTGGCGAAGCGGATATATGGATTGATGATATCGAAAATCTCCAGAAAATCTAATTCATTCATTTGCTGTGTTTTGAATGTTTCCCGGAATCAGAAATCTTGAGCGTCAGATTTAACGCCGTATTGACAAGCGCAATCGTTTTTCACCCCCCTGTTAAACGGAAATGGAACCTTTCCGGAAATCCGTTTTGCCGACCAGCGCGTTGATCAATACCGGTTGCCCCTTTTGACTGGCCGCTTTTGCCTCGCGGAGCACCGAATCAACATCGGCATTGTTTTCCAGCAAAATCCCCCTTGCGTCCAGCGCTTCAGCAATCGCGTGATACTTGTTGCTTTTCAGCACGGTGCCCACATCATCATGAAGCAGCGCCACCTGATCCCGGGCAATCTGTGTCCATCCGGCATCATTGCCGATCAGTGTAATAATCGGAAGGTTGTGCCTGACAAAGGTATCCAGCTCCATCAGTCCGTATCCTGCGGCGCCGTCCCCGTAAAGCAGCCAGACTTCGGCTTCCCGCTGCACCAGTTTCGCGGCTATGGCGAATCCGGCCCCGACGCCCAGAGTGCCGTAAGGCCCTGGGTCCATCCATGACAGCGGGCCGCGCGGCTTGACAATGTAGGACGCAGTGGCGATAAAGTCACCGCCGTCACCGATCACGACACTGTCTGATGCGATCGCATCATTTATTTTAGCGCAAAGGCGCAGCGGGTTGATATGCTCTGTTTCAACCTCCATAAAATCATGGATTTCCCTTTCGCGCGCATCTTCACGCTGCGTTAATTTTTTAATCCAGGGGCCGAATTTATGATGATCAAACTGGATTTCAGATGTCAGTTTCAGCAAAAAGGTGGAAGGATCGGCCAAAACCGCCAGATCCGGATTCCGGTTCATCTGTAAATCCTCTTTACTGCGGTTGATGGCTATATAATAGGCATTTTTACCGATGCTCCGACCGTAATTGAGCCGGAAATCACACGGCATGCCGACAATAATTGCCAGATCCGCCTCTTTCAGCGCCCTGGATCGGCCATGCCGGAACTGCAGCGGGTAATTATCCCCCAGCAGGCCCCTGGCCATGCCGGTCAGAAAGACCGGCACGCCGAAAGCTTTCAGCTGGTCAGCCAGCCGGTTCATCAGCCGGGGCTGTAAGGCCGCCTGGCTTCCGACAACCATGACCGGCGAGCTTGATTTTTTAATCCACTCCACTGCCTTTGCCACATCATCCGGATCCACGAAAAATGGTTCGATCTCTTCATTTTCCGCAATTTCAATGCTTTTATCGGAACAGGCAAAAATTTTATCCACATGGTGGCGAAGATACCATTGGGTCACTTTCTCCATCACGCCGATGGGTTCGCCGGTTTTCTTAATATACCACTCCCGCACCAGTTCCTGGTCATAGAGCAGATCCAGCGGGCATTCAATAAATACCGGGCCGGGGATTCCGGATTGAGCTACATCAAAGGCTTCTTCAAGAATCGGAACAATATCACAATCCTGGTGAATGGACGCAGACCACTTCACCAGTGTCTCCATCAATTTCAGTTGTTCAATATCCTGAAGCGCGCCCCGACCCTTTAAAACCGTCGCCGGTGCGCCGCCCAGCAAAATCAGGGGGGACTGGGCCATCTGGGCATTTTTAATGGCGGTAATGGAATTGGTGACCCCCGGCCCGGCAGTCACCGCTGCGACTCCAGGTACCCCGGTCAAACGGGAGATTGCATCCGCCGCAAAGACGGCTGTCGGTTCCTGACGGACATCAATCACCCGAATCCCCGCATTTTTTGCTCCCACCAGGATCGGGGAAATATGCCCCCCGCAAAGCGTAAAAATAAACTCGACCCCCTTCAGCTTTAACACCTGTGCAATGCGCTCACCACCGTTCATCATCATTTCTCCTTCATTGTCTCTGCAAAAAATGTAAATAAAATCATTATAGGTATAAATACCCATAAAAAGAAAATCGTATTTTGAAATATAAAGGTTTTTAGAATATAAGATAAATATTATTCTACCTTAAATTGACTGTTTAAGCTTTTAGATGGTTTATTCAGAATATACTAGTTGCATCGGCAGCCGTTAACCCTCCAGAGAAAAGGAGACACAGATGGAAGATTCAAAAAAGATTATCAACACCGGTTTAAGAGGCGTCACAATCGCCAGCACCCGCATCAGCCATGTGGACGGAGAGGCCAGCAAACTGATTTACAGGGGTTACCCGATCTTTGATCTATCGGACAAAACCAGCTTTGAGGAAATTGTTCACCTGCTCCTGTACGAAACCCTGCCTGCCAGACAACCGCTTATTGCCCTGACAAAAAGGCTGGCGGAAAACAGGGGAATCCCGGCAAACCTGATTGCGGCCTTAAAGACACAACCTGATCAATCAATGCCTATGGATATCCTGCAGGCAGCTATCC
>JAHECJ010000594.1 GCA_024641805.1 Desulfococcus sp. | reverse complement strand
TGATTCAGCAGAAAAAAAGCAGCGGCCTGGAAGCCTTTCTCCCGGAACCGCTCAAAGGCTGGGAAGCCGAAGCCGCAACATCCCAGGCAGCCAGTTCCGCTATGCTGGGAGGCGGAATTACTGCGGAACGCCGATACAATAAAGGCGAAAGTTCGATTCATATTCAGATCATGGCGGATTCGCCGATGCTTCAGGGCGTTTTGATGATGATGTCCAATCCGATGTTCGCTACATCAGACGGCGGCAAGCTTGAACGAATCGGGAAACAGAAGGCCATTGTCAAATTTGATCCCAACTCCAAAGACGGGGATGTTAAGATCGTTGTTGCCAACCGCTTTATGGTGACGATTGAGGGACAGGGTATTACCGATCAGGACCTGAAAGATTATGCCAAAGCGATCAATTACGATAAGATGGCTGAGTTACCGTAGCAGACTTTTCCGGCTCCGGGGCTTTTTGCAATAGACTGAAAAAGCCCCGGATCTGTTTTTCCTTGAACGATTTTTCCCATTCAAATCAAGAAGAAATATTTCCGGGACCAATTGAATCGTTTAAAACAGCGATGATTATGCTGTCTGGCATGAAAGACAGGAGGCAAACAATTGCCGCAGGTCCTCCAGCTGTTCTTCGATCAATATCGGTAATGTCTGGGCAAAGACATCCAGCAGAACAATGGCATTGATGGAAGACTCCGTACAGGCCGCATTGCGCAAACGCTCGGCGACATTCATATTCAGAAGATTCAAATTTTGGTAAATTTGCTTGAGACCTTCCAACGTGATGTCTTTCCCCGGCTTTTTTTTCCGCAAAAAAAACTGGGCCAGCAAATACATTCCGCTGGATCGGAATACAGTGTCTTCCTCGGTGGACAGCGGCAAGTGGAAACGGACCATTGGTTTGAAAAAAGAAGTATGCGGGCAGCCGCTGGCCGGAAATAATACCCCCAGCATGGAACTGATCCCCCGTTGCGCTGTGGTATGCAGAAAAACACGCCGGGCGGGCGTGGTCACTTCCAAATCAATTTCATCATAAGAGAATACCTGGTCAAACCGCTTCACGACATCCACAAGATTGACTGCCACAGGACAGTCCGGACGACTTGAACCATCAAACGGGCAATGGGGACACTGGTGAAAATCAAGTTTTGTCCAGAAAGGCAAATCCCCACAGCTTTTTCTGGGCAGCTCAAGGGTCCGGGGGTCCAGTTTCAGGTCAAACACCTCAGACCTCCGATGGTCCAGCTTAAACGCATATTTAATGCTGATCATGTCCATTTGAGTACCACGATTCTTTAGATCCGATTGAACCCTCCGGATTGACGATAATTACCCCAACTTTATCAAATTGTTCTTAAAAAGGTAACAGCATGTATCCACCACGGACGGCTCAAACAGCCGGCCTCTATGTCTGGTAATTTCATCCAGCGCGGCATCAATCCCCAGGGAAGGACGATAGGGACGGTGGGATGCCATGGCCTCCACAACATCGGCCACCGCAAGGATTTTCGCCTCCATCAGAATTTCATCTCCTGACAGGCGCTGCGGGTATCCGGATCCATCCTCCCGTTCATGGTGCTGATAAACGATTTTGGCCAGCGGATACGGAAATTCAATTTCCTTTAAAATTTTATACCCGGTTAACGGATGCTCCTTCATAATGTTAAACTCCGCGTCCGACAGCCGGGTCGGTTTGCAAAGGATTTCCGCTGGTACCGATATTTTACCGATATCATGAATCATACCGGCCATCCGCAGATACTGGATCCGCTCCAGCGAAAAATTCATTCGGATGGCAACAGCGACCGCGATATCGGCAACCCGCTGCTGATGACCTGCCGTATACGGATCTCGTGATTCGACCGCCAGAGACATGGCCTTGACAATACCGTCTAGAATATTGTTCAACCTTTCATTGGCCTTGAACAAATCCTGGGTCTGGTCGTGAATAATGCTTTCCAGGTTCTGCACCTCAAATTGACTTTGTAAGTCCAGCGCTCTTCGCCGGAGCGCATTGGCGACGCTGATCAGCACCTGCTTTTTTTGAAACGGCTTTAACAGGAAATCATACGCACCCATGGATATGACGGTTTCCGCTGTTTTTTTGGTGCTGATACCTGAAATCATTAATGTCGGAATTATCGGGTGATTGGCCTTGATCTCTTCCAATAACTGGATTCCAGATTTTCCGGGCATTGCCATATCACTGATCACCAGGTCAACCGTTTGCATCTTTAAAAACTCAATCGCTTCTTCAGCATCACCGGCCAGTTCACAGGTATACCCGTCCCGTTCCAATATTTGCCGGAGCAAATTACGGATGGATTCATCATCATCGACGATCAAAATTTTTTCCCGTTTAATGGCTTTTCGGACCGCATTGTCTTGTTGCTGAAGTATCATGGTCTGCATTTTTTAAATCCCCATTCAAGCGACATTAATAGTCATCCTAAATATAAGCTGTTACGTCGGTAAACTGTGCAATTTCCATCACCCGGTCTTCATTCATGGGCTCTTCAAACTGCACATGAACCGAACATTCCCCGAACGGA
>JAHECJ010000049.1 GCA_024641805.1 Desulfococcus sp. | reverse complement strand
TCCAGAGACCGGTATATCTGTTCAAACCGGCCATCCGCCTGCAGGGACACAAAGATATCAACAATCCGGGGGTCAAATTGCACGTCTCTTCCTGAGCGAATAACATCCAGAACCTCTTTCTTCGGCATTTCTTTTCGGTATGCTCTATCTGAAACCATGGCATCATAAGCATCCGCAACCGAAAGAATCCTAGCCAAAAGCGGGATTTCATCTCCTTTCAGACCATCCGGATACCCCGACCCGTCAAACCGCTCATGGTGATGCCGAACAATTTTTTTCTCACGGTCCCAGAGACCCAGTTGGCCAATAATACTTTCACCAATCAGCGGATGCTCCTTGATTTTTTGATACTCGGCATCCGTTAGCCGGCCGGGTTTTAAAAGGATATCATCCCTGATTCCGATTTTGCCTATGTCATGGAGCCGGCCGGCAAAATCCAGTACATCAATTTCCTCTTTCGAACATCCGCAAGCCTGTGCAATGATAATTGCCGTATCCTTGACCCGGCTTGAATGTTCCTTGGTATAGACGTCTCTGGCTTCAACCGTTTTAACAAACGCGGAAAGGGTTGAGAATAAATTTTCATAGATGTTTTCGTACAGGGCAAGATTTTCAACCAGATAAGCGGCCTGCTGAATCATAAACAACATGTAATACAGATCTTTTTCCGTAAAGGCTTGTTTTTCAGCTGTTGTCAGGGCAATCAAAACACCAAACACTTTCTCTCGAATTTTAAGCGGAATTCCCATCAGCGAATAAATCTGCTCCGGCAAATTCTGATCTGTATTCTCGACGACCATCAGGGGGGTTTCATCTATTGCAATTTCTTTGATTAAATCACTTAATGCGGAATTAAAAAGCTCATGATTGATTTTCTCTCCGCATATCTGATTTTCTGAATTATCCACGTTGAGGCGGTCGAATCTTGTCAGTTCAAACGGCGTGTCAAAGGACTCGCTGACGGCATAAAAGACCGCCTGGCTGGCAGGGGTAATCAAAGTCGCCATTTCCGCAATATGGTGCAGTACTTCCGAGCCGGAATTTAACGCCATCAGCTCAGTCATAATCCTGTTTAAAACCCGAAGCTCTTCGACTTTGAAAACCAGTTCACGGTTTAGTTCTTCAAGACGTTTTTTGCTTTCCAGTTCTTTATTGAGCAGGAGATTTTTAATGAAAAGCTCACGCTCTCTTAACACACGTTGAAGACAAATGGTCATCTGCTCAAGGTTTACCGGTTTTACCAGAAAATCTACTACACCGTTTTTCAGTGTTTGAAGGGTATTGTCCAGCGAAGGGTAACCGGTCATTATGACGACGGGAATCGTGTTATCATAATTCCGCAAATATTCGGCAAGCTCCAGGCCGTCCATCTCGGGCATGTTTATATCCGTAAAACAGCAGTCAATTACATGATTTAAATCTTCAAACGTCTTTACTGCTTCCCGCCCGTTTCTTGCTGTGAGAACCTGATACCCCAGATTTTGAAAATGCTCGCTGGCAATCTCGAGTATCGTTTCTTCATCATCGACAAATAAAATCGTCTTTGGAGATTCCATTTCAATCATCGCATGCCCGTCATTTAATACTGCTTTCCGGAAAAACTGCCTTTCACTTTTAAATATACCGGCTTCAGATGTCCAACAGAATTAAAATCCGATATCCATTATTTTTTGTCAAGTTTTAAGCCACCGGCATCCTGTATTATCTTGAAAACAATCTTAAAAATGTTTATGTTACTTGGGCATCTTCAATACCGAGGCGAATCAGAGACCCAATCTACAATACAAGGAGACAAAACCTTATGCCGATGTCAGTTGACTTCAAAAAAAGACTGCTGCCCGCTCTGGCAGACATCGCTGCACACTTTGGAACCCCGTTTCATATATATGATGAAGCCGGTATTTTTGAGACCGGGCTTGGTTTAAAACATGCATTTTCAGAAATCGCCGGATTTATGGAATACTTTGCCGTTAAAGCGCTTCCCAATCCAAGCATCATGGACATTATGCAAAAAATGGGATTCGGATTTGACTGCAGTTCCATACCGGAACTCGTGTTAAGCCGTCAATTGGGCGCTACCGACGAAAAAATCATTTTCACGTCGAATAATACCACAGATGAAGATTTCAAGGTAGCACTTTCTGATGGCGGATGCATCTTAAACCTTGATGATATTTCACTGATTCCAAAGCTTCCGGAGATTCCAGAGCTAATCTGCTTTCGGTACAATCCGGGACCTCGCAGGACCGGAAATGATATCATCGGAAATCCGATTGAAGCCAAATACGGAGTCAGCCATGATCAAATATTGGATGCGTATCGCCAAATGATTGCGCTGGGGAGCTCCCGCTTCGGCCTGCACACCATGCTGGCTTCCAATGAATGCAATTATACCTATATTGTTGAAACCGCCCGGATGCTTCTGCAATTAACCGAATGGCTGTCCGATGAACTCGATATCCGGTTCGAATTCATCAATATCGGCGGCGGCCTCGGCATTCCTTACCGGCCGGAAGACACCCCGCTGGACCTTGCGGGAATGAGCAGTGAAATCATTGCGATATATGATGCCTACCGATCCAAGCATGGGTATGCACCCAAACTGTTTATGGAAAGCGGGCGGTATATGACAGGACCCCATGGCGTACTGGTCACCAAAGCGATTAACCATAAAGATATTTACCGAAAGTATATTGGCGTCGATGCCTGTATGTCCGCTCTGATGAGACCCGGAATATACGGCGCCTATCATCATATAGACGTTTTGGGTAAAGATCCGGCAAGTTTCCCGATCGAAAAAGTCGATGTTATCGGATCCCTTTGTGAAAACATTGACAAGTTCGCCGTTCAGCGGGAACTGCCGATAATTGAACCGAATGATATTCTCATCATTCATGACACAGGTGCTCATGGCCATGCCATGGGGTTTAACTATAATGCGAAACTCCGGCCTAAGGAACTGCTGCTTCGACAAAACGGTTCCGTTGAACTGATCCGAAGAGAAGAAACCATGGCAGATTATTTTGCCACCTTAAACTTTGAAAAGAAGATTCTGAACAGACAATAAATTGCTGAACAAAAAAATGGCGAACTCAGCATGACACACTGAGTTCGCCATTTTCATTTCCGATATTTTTCACCAATAATCAATTCGGTAACTTGCACCGACAGCCGCTATCCGATGGACAACCCAAAATCCTCAAGATCCAGGTTGTCATCAATTGAAATGATTTTCGACAGCATGGTCCGCATTTCCTCCGGAACAACATCCTCATACTGCTCAAAATTTTTCATAAATTCCGCCACCAGGCGAATTGCGCGCAATTCATATTCCCCGGCATCTTCCGCTGATTTTCTCGGATTTAGAATTTCTGCCGGAACCACGTCGCCCGGACTTTTCTTTGGAGTTTCAAACTGAAAAACCGGGTCTGTCTCAAATTCCATTTTTGAAAGTTCCCCGGAAATGGCCGATCTGATCAATGACCGGGTATGCTCCATTTTGATCCGTTCACATTTAAAGCTGGGCTCCCCGCTCCATCCGGTATTCACCAGCCAGCAGTTAATATTATATTTAATGATATTTTCCATTAACCGCTTGGCATATGCGTATGCCGGCAGTGCGATCATTGTATCACCAAAAGCCACACTGAACATGACCTGAGGCTCAAACTCACCGGAATCCATCCGGTTAAACTTAGACGTATATGCTGATAGAAAAGCGTAAACCGCCTGCTCAGGCGTCAGCCGGGCAATGGGGGGGAGCACGCCATAGGCATCGCAGGTCAGCAGAAATAAATTTTTAGGATGGTCAAACAGTCCTTCCCGATAGGCATGAGGAATATGAGATATGGGATAAATGCATCGGGTATTATCCGTGAGACTGTTATCTTTTAAGTTCACCCGCCGGGTTTCCATGTCAATAGCGACATTTTCAAGGATAGAACCGAACTTTCGCGTGCATTCATAGATAAAAGGCTGTTTTTCTTTTGAAATATTCATAATTTTGGCGTATCCGCCCCATTCGAGATTGAACAGCCCTTTTTCACTCCAGGCATGGGCATGGTCCCCGATCAGACTTCTCTCCGGATCAACCGCCAGCGTTGATTTGCCCGTATCTTCCCGGCCTAAAAAGATTGCCACATCGCCATCTTCGCCCACATTAGCCGAACAGCGCATGCAAAATACCGATTCCGGCATCAGGTAGCTGGCAAGGGTAAACACCACCTGCCGGAGTTCCCCGGCATAGCTGGAACCACCCACCAGAACGAGTTTCTGGGTTAAATTGATAATAACAAATGCCGTTGAACGGGTGCCGTCGAGTTCCGGAATCGCATGAAAACCGGGAACATGAATGACTGTAAATTCCGGCTTAAATTTTTCAAGTTTTTTCGCGTCATCTACCTGGAAGAACATATTACGGACAAACAGGCTATGCCATGCTGTTTCCGTTACAATTCGGATGGGCATCTGATATTCTTCCTCACTGCCGACCAGGCAGTCCTGGACATACGCCTCCTTATTGTGCATATACGCCAGCATGCGATGAAATAACGTATTAAAATGATTTTCCGATAACTCGTTTTTTTCCTCGCTCCAGAAAATCTTTTGCTCGCTGTAGAGATCTTTGACAAAAAATTTATCTTCCGGCGGCAGTTCTTTATAATGACCGGTACGAACAACGATCGGTCCCAAATGAGCAATCTGACCTTCACGGTTGTTCACGATCTCCTCATACAAAACAGACGTGGGCAGGTTACGATAAATTCGTCTTAAGTGCTTCCGCCCAAAATATTCAAGATCCAGATTTTCAACCATGATCACTCCTTTATTTTCAAAAGGTTAAGAACTTATTGATTTCGCATTTATCTATCACAATTAAGATCGTAATGATGCATTGCATTCAAGCCTGCAACCCTTTATATACTTCCGGTTGAAGACAATGCGTAAATCACCAGTTTCTGCATCATCTTCTCTTTTGCTGATCCCGGATTATCTAGCTTCAATCTTTTCAGATATGGCCTGGCGCCTTCCGGAACGGAACGGATTGTCATTGCCTTGCCCAGACTCGATACTTTGCTCAAGCCTTCCGTCATCTGAGCTTTCAGCCATTTGAGGGACTTGCCGATAACCAGTTCTTCATCGGTAAAATCCGTACCGAACGGAAACGGTTCAAATAATCCTTTTGCCTTAAAAGGTTTAATAACCTCTTCCAGACGCTCGGGGGTATTCTTTTTAAACTGGTCCGGAATGGTATAATCAGAATGAATTTTTCGTGCTTTTTTCGCCATTTCCAGTAATTCCTCCTGAAATCTGGAATCGGTGATATTTAATAGCTGCTGAATAATTTCCCGGTCGGTTTTACCTCTTAAATCCGCAATACCGTATTCGGTAATCACAAAATCCCTCAAGTGCCGGGGAATCGTTGTATGACCGTAATTAAAGACGATATTCGATGCCGCAGATTTACCGGCGCCTCTTACTCCCTTGCACATCAAAATCGATCGGGCATCCGGCAATGCATGGGCCTGGGAAACAAAATTATACTGTCCGCCGACCCCGCTGACCACCTGACCGTTTTCAAGCCCATCGGAAACCACCGCACCGGAAAGCATCACCATCAGGCATGCGTTGACAAACCGGCCGTTCTTCCGCTGAAGGGTCTTCAGTTCTTCGCTTGAATAGCGATTATTGCCATACAGCTGGTTCACGTTCAGTACGCTGGTCATGAAAATTTTTTTCCGTTCTTCCTCACTCATATCATTCAGCATCTGGTATAAAGCTTCCGGTCCCAGGAAAAATCCGCCATGGATTAAAATTGCCTTTTTCAGCGTATCTCCCAGGCACAGAGAAACCACCTGATCCAGATTCTTCGAATCCGTTAAATCCGCCGTAATTTCTTTTTCACCGGTTTTTATGACACCGTTATCATACGTCAGTCCTTCTTTGAAAATGCCATATTCTGTTAAAAACGCAAAATCCTCAGTGGTTAAAACCGGCTTGACCGCCCCTTCTTCAATTAAAAGTTTGAGCGTTTTGGGAGTAACTTTTTCGGTAATTTTTCTTTCATTAACCAGCCGCTGAATATGGACATTATTATAAGTCTTCCGCTTGACAACGCCGCAATTCAGCAAGTGCAAATAACCGTCCACCAGCATCTCGGTGGAACCGGTTATTCCGTCTTCAAAGGTATCAATTCCACCGATCCGGTCAATTACATTCCCGAATTTGCTCAACACACCCGCGTCGTTGAGGAATTTCTTGTATTCAGCATTTTGTGTATGCCGCATCCGCAGACCGTAACACAAAGCGTCACCCAGAGATCCGATGCCTATCTGCAATGTGCCGTTGTCTTTAATCAGCGTACTGGCGTACATTCCAATCATATAATCCGGCGTGGTAATTGACATTTTGGGGGCACCGAACAAACGGGTATAATATTCGGATGTATCAATGACTGCGTCAAAGTTATCCGGTTTCACCACTGCATCACCATACATGAACGGCAGGTTCTGATTGACTTGGGCGATGATCGCTATTTTACGCCCCTTCTTTTCAAGCGCTCGCATGGCCGGAGTGATATCCGATGAAACTTCAGGGTTGCAGCTCATGCTGTAGCATATTTCCCCGTCAATTTCTTTTTTGCTCACCATCTGGGCCACCACGTTGATGCCGGCATCAATAGAATCCCGCCAGGCATGCGTATAGTTGGAACTGATATAATTCATCTGGGTGTGTTCTACGTTGATATAAGATCCTGCTTTTGCATAGAATTCTCTTAATTCAAAATTTTCCGGAAGTTTTCCCTTTCGAAGATCCAGCATGTAATCGAGTTCGACATACCCGTCAAACTTCCTTTCCACAAAAGGCCCTAAAAATTTTTGTTCCAGATCGCTGGCCCCTTTCGGCTTTTCAAGCGACAGGGCGGTACAGAAGGTAAGTTGAATAGAGGGATCTTTTTTGGCTCTACTGTATAAAGCATTTGCAAACTGATTCGGCTTTCCGAGACCAAGGGGCATTCCAAAAACAATTTTTTTCCCCACCTTGCTGATTACGTCATCCACACATTTCTCCACATCCTGGTAATATACCGGGCTTTTACCTTCCATTTGCTGTCCTCCGGAAACTAAACTCACAAAAGATTAATATCAACTTGCCTGCTAACAGTGTTTAGTGAAGCACGGCTGGCCATGATTCACTATTTTTTCCCCGGCTGATGATTGAATCAAAAATCCCGGGACAGAACTGCCTGCACCAATAATATATAGTTTTGGAATAGAATTGAGGAAACCCGATGAATGATTCCATCTCACATCGCAAGGCGTGTCTACCAGATGTTACCGATGCTTCAAATTATTAGGATTCCTCAATAAACAGATCACTAATTACAAATAATGTCAATATTATTTCTTTAACAAAAGCCCTGAAAAGTTATTCAACATTTTAAAATTAATGCTGAAACTTTACATCATCAAAGAAATTCCTGCGGCAAAATTTTCTCAGCATAAAGTTCAACCACGTGGGCGACCCGGATTTGTTTTTTTTCCCGGGCAAGCATATCCGACAGATGAATCATGCATGCCGGACATCCGGTTGCCACGACAGAAGCGTCCGTGGTTTCAATATTGCGCACTTTCTTTTTACCAATATCTGCGGAAAGGGTGTAATGGGTCAGATTGAAACTCCCGCCCATGCCGCAGCAGGATGCGGCATCCGGCATTTCCGTGAACACATACGAATCATTGACGCGAACCAGAGTTCTCGGTTCCGAAAAGATATTTAAGGTTTTTCGCAAATGGCAGGGATCATGGTAAGTGACTATCGGGCAACCGGCTGTTTCCGGCAAGCTTCCGGATGGCTGAACGCCGACCACATCCACCAGGAACTGGCTGATGTCATATGTTTTTTCAGCAAGCTGATGAAGCACTGCCGTCATTTCTTCCGACGGGGATTCAAACATGGACAGCCAGATTTTTTTAATCGTTGCCGTACAGGTCGCACAACCGGTCACCAGGTAATCAAAACCCGACGGATCAAACAGTTTCAGATTATGCTCAACCAGCCGATTAAATGCCAGGGAATCACCGGAAGCCAGGGAAGGGATGCCGCAGCATCCCTGAGCGGCGGGTATAAGGACGCTCATTTCATGAAAATGCAATACCCGAACAATATCTGTAGCGACGCCTGGAAATACTTTGTCCAGCAGACACCCGGTAAAAAAAGCGACTTTTTTGCCGGTTGATTTCCCGGTGCTTGTCAGTTCAGAGCTGGTTTTATGGAAGGGAACCGTGGCAAGGGGAATCATCCGACGGTTGGAAAGCAGCGGTGAAACCATTGCTGTACAGGACCCGTCTATCTGCAAGTCAGCATTTTTAAAAAACAGATATTGCCACCGGGCGGCCCATGCAACCATCCGGTCAAAAAACTTCGGATTTGACAACAGGTGCCGGAAAATGATTTTTTTTATCAGGGGCATCCGTTTATAACCGGAGATGATCATCCGGGCGGTTAAAAAAATTTCCACGGAATTAACCCCTCTCGGGCAATTTTGCGCGCAAGCCCCGCACAGCAGACATCGATCCAGTCTTTGCCAAACCCCGTCCGGATCCTCAAAAAAAGCCCTCATCAGCCCTTTTAAAAGCATCAGTTTGCCTCTGGCGACATCACTCTCCTGTTTCGTGACATCATACAACGGGCAAACCGACTGACAGATGCCGCATCGGGAACATTTCGTCACCTCCTGATCCAGATTCTTCATCAAGCGGATCAGTTCGGCCATTTTCAGCTTTTTTTTTCTTAATTTGAGCATGAAAGCATCGCAAAAAACTTTTAAAAAAATCAATCAGGTTGCTTGATTCAATTGTTTTTTGCGTATTTCTCCCTGAGTTTCGGTTTTTCAATCTTACCGGTCGGGTTTCTCGGAACTTCCCCTAAAATAACTTTTCTCGGGCGCTTATATCTCGGCAGGACCTCACAAAATCGTATAATTTCTTCTTCGGACATCCGGATTCCGGGTTTGGGGGATATGACCGCTGCAACAATTTCTCCCAGGCGCGTATCCGGTATTCCAATCACGCCCGCATCCAGGATTTTGTCATTGGACATTAAAAAATTTTCTATCTCATTTGGGAAAATATTTTCACCGCCGCTGATAATAACATCCTTTTTCCGGTCAATGAGCCAGATAAATCCGTCATTATCCACACGGGCAATATCTCCGGTACACAGCCATCCGTTTCGGATTGTCTGTGCCGTTGCTTCCGGATTCTTATAGTACTCTTTCATGACTCCCGGACCTTTGACCAGGAGTTCCCCCGGGTGTCCCGGCGGCAAAGGATTCATATTCTCATCAATCACCCGGCA
>JAHECJ010000593.1 GCA_024641805.1 Desulfococcus sp. | reverse complement strand
ATCCACACTCAACATCCGAGCCAAGATTGCCGCTACTTATACTGCTGACGATATCGATCAGATCGGCGATGGTATTGTCGCATTAATGGGGGTTGCGCAAAAACTGTCTGATCCCACTGCCGCCGCTTTTATTGATAAATTTGCTTCCATTCCCGCACATGTGGATATGGATAAATCCCGGTCAATCGGTCCGATGGGTATCTTTCAAGCAAGTTTCGATAAAGACGTCAGAAATGGTTTGGGCATTATTGTGGAATTGATGAAAGCGATGGGGAAACTCAAGGATCAGGTTTAATCATCAGCCTTCTGCTGATTGACGGGTAAATAAAATAACGATTCAATGATTTTGAGGCAATTTATGCAAAAAAAACTAGCGGTTTGCGAAGACGGCCGAATCAGAGAGGCCCGTGTTCACGGTGACGAACGTAAATTTGAAAACTTTACCATTTTAAACGCAGGCGTTCGAATTAAAGGTAAACATGTGCAGGGAGAAGCATGGCGGTCATTAAATACAGGAACCTGGTATTTTCTAACCGATCCTGAATGCAAATACTGCGCATTATTGCCAAGAATTATTGAAAAACCGGATGAAACATCCGCGACACTGAAACGATCCCACAATATCCGTTAATTTTCTTGAAATTCGTTCATTGAAAAGCCGCTTCACTCTTTTTCATCAATACCTATGTGGCTTTTTCGAAGCAGTTTGGGGAAGTCATTTTCGCGAAATACACAGCCGGTCTTTGTTTTAAACAGGCTTAGTCGATGAAAAATTTTCATCGGGATTATTGAAGCAAACCTCGCGATGGTGGTGACCTGGCTGGCGGTGATTGATTGGGCATGGTGTATAGACAGGGATCTATCGGAGAATAATAGAATTCCTGATTATCAAGCGTCTGCTGCGACAGATTCGCATCGGCCTTATGGGCCGTCAGAAAACATAATTCAGCCATCGCCAGCAGCAAATCCCTTCTTTCATCATGACAGGCGATTTCGTGAAGTTCTGAGATCAATTGTGCATTGACAAGTTTTGAGAAACCGACCTCGGTACGTAAAGTCATCGACAGTGTTCGCTTATAAAAATTCCTGCAACACTGTCATTATGCCCATCATAGCTCGTTATTCCGGTTTAATCTTCGACGAACCTTCCTCATTTTCTGATTTTAAAACCCCCATCATAGGCATCTAAATAAATACTGGACAGAAGGACTGCGATGTCTTATTATTAGTCTATGTTAAGAGCCATTTTGAAACATCGATTCTGGGTGGTATTTTTCTGCCATCTATCATTAATCTGCATGTCATCGACGGTCGCCGTGTCACAATGGACGGGGGGCGTGGATAACACACTGGCAGGTTCAAATGAGATTTTTTATACCCTCGAAACCACCCGCGCCAGTATCGTCCTTGTTACTGCCGGAGAGCGCGCCCGGCTGAATCTGGTCGAGAATCTGGTGCCTGTTTTTCATGGACAGGCAACTCTATTTTTTATTAGAGCCTCTTCACTTTTTCATTTCCATGAAAGTCCCGGAACCGTCAATCATATTGAGTTTTCAGTACTTCCCATTCGGGCTCCTCCTTTCCGCCACTCATAACCACCAAATAATCTTAACAAAAAGCCGTCCGAAAGCCGATAGGATTACTGTTTCCAGCGCCATCGGATGGAAAACATTAAATATTGTGGCATGAATCTCATGATCGGCCGCCAATGCAGGATTTACTGCCGGCCGGCTGGTCTTCCTGACTTTCGTGCGAGAGGATATCTTATGCAATATCATCATTCTGGGTCAACAGGCCCTGTAAAAATCAGCCCGACTTCAGGACCGGAGAACGACGTTTCTCAAAAAAAAGCCTCTATGATTGCAAATCTTTTTTACTTGATTATGATTATTTCCATTACCGCTTCTCTCCTCGCCATGTTTTGGTTTACGATCAAGTTGGGTCAATAGACATAGGACTATAGAAAGGGGCGCTGAAGTGAACTTCAGCGCCCCTTGAATTGCCTGTTTGCGTCATTGTCGAATTTTTTATAACCATATGTAAAATATTGGAATCGTATTTGTCTAAGAAGGAAAAGGATCAAAGAAATATGACGACGTCTCAGGACTTACTCGCAAAACTTGATCAGAAAAGAGGGGAAGCCCTTAAGGCTGAGGCCAAATCAAAATTGGTGAGTTAGAGAATAGATCTATTTTATTATTTTTCTTTTCCCATAGAGATTTAGACGTTCCTTGTCACCAAGGAAACACCCGCTTAAACATATGGGCTTACAGGAGCCGTCGCAGGGTTCCGTGTGGATGGTAATGGAAGCTCTGGAAAGATGCTTTTTGATTGCAGTAGTGATTTCATCGGTGAGCGCATGAGAAGTTTCTACAGTCATTTTGCGGTCGACCTGTATATGAAAATCAACAAAACGAAAAGAACCAGCCTTGCGTGTTCTTAAATAATGACAGCCAAAAACAGGAGGATTCAGATTTTTAAGATATTCACGGATCCAGTTTTCTTCTTCAGGGGGAAGCGCGCTGTCTAAAAGATCTTTTGCAGATTTTTGAA
>JAHECJ010000592.1 GCA_024641805.1 Desulfococcus sp. | reverse complement strand
ATCCGCTGTGAATAGTGGATCCGGCGTTAAAGCCAAACCAGCCGACCCAGAGCAGCCCGGCCCCCATCATAGTCATCACGAGATTATTCGGATGCATGGTCGTTTTGGGATATCCTTTCCGTTTTCCAAGAAACAGCGCCACGACCAGCGCGCTGATGCCGGCAGACACATGAATCACAAGCCCGCCTGCCAGATCAATCACACCGGCGGCCCCGGCATTAAAGAGCCATCCGTCAGCTGCCCAGACCCAGTGGCATAAGGGACAATAAATACAAAGAAACCAAAGCACTATAAACAGGCAGTACCCCCGAAAATATACCCGCTCCGCCAGAGCGCCACTAATTAACGCCGGTGTGATAATGGCAAATTTCCCCTGAAACATGGCCAGCACATATTCCGGCACCCCGTTGATAATGCTGTTATCGATCCCCTTTAAAAAGAAATAATCATTTGACCAACCGATAAATCCGCCGAGAATGCTCTTTCCAAATGTCAACGCGTATCCGCACACCATCCACAGCACACCGATGAGCGCCATGGCCACAAAACTATGCATCATGGTACCTAAAACATTTTTTGTTCGAACCAAACCGCCGTAGAACATTGCAAGACCTGGCACCATGAGCAGCACCAGTGCGGTCGATGTCAGCATCCATGCCGTGGTTCCGGTGTCAATCAACGGTTCTGCGGCAAAAACAAATTTCGGAAGCCCAATTAATAAACCTGTTCCGGATAGCAAAATTTTAAAGATTTTAGACTGCACAAATTCCTCCTTAACATTTCAAAATTTTTTTATGTAAACTGAAGTGTTAATCCCCCGGGAAAAACTTTTTACATGCAGAAGATGTAAAATGTCCTGCGACGCGTCGCAGGCAAAACTTTTATTAATTTGCAAGGAAAGTGCCATCCCACCACACAAACCAATAACCACTTAAAACTATTTAAGATATTTTTTTAATAAAGCTATAATTTAATTTTAATGATTACAAAATTGTTATTAAATAAATACCAAAAAGTACTTTTTTGTCATATTTTTCGTTTTTATGTTTCCTTTACGGCATATGCCGAAATGATTTTAAGCGATATTATTGAAATCCAATGCGTTGAATAAAACTAAGCCTTTCCTGTACCCATACGGACTTGTGAAAAAATTACAAATTTGTCGGACATTTACCTGTCTTCAATGCGGTTCACCCAAGCAGACAACTTACCCCGAGGTTATTTTCACAAACGTGACTTTTAAATTTATGCACCGACCCTGACTGACTTTTAACTTGCCTGCCGCCGGAAATTAATATACAGATAATTTATTGAATTTAATGAAATTTGACCTGGAACCAGATAATAATTTTGGCTCCTGAATGACTGGGAGGCACACATATGAAGATTTCTTATCAGTTACTTTTTGCATTTCTGCTAACCGCCGGCTTATCCTGTGCACATAGCCAAATTATTTCGCTTGAGACAAACCAGATTGCCAAAGGAATCCATGCCGGGGTACCGGCGCTTCCCTATTTTGTTTATTCCAAAATCTCCCTGCCGGTTATAAATGAAAATTTTAAAAGCATAAACGCCGCCATCACCCTTGAAGATACCTATCGCGCCGCATATCATTTCTCTTTTGATGATATTCCGGCAGACGGCAATAACGGCCAGGCATTTGGCAATATGGAAACAGCCAGCCGACACCTGCAAAATATATTAAAATCCCGAGGCGTTAACGATTCTGAAAAATATTTCATGACCAGCATCGACACGGCCAATGACGATGGATTTATTCTAATTGCAGCCATTTATCGTCCCGGCAACACCATTAACGTATTTAATAAATTTAACTTTCTTGCGCGGCAGACGCTGTCGCCCGAAGACCCTGCATTCTTTCGGGCTTACAGAACAGACGACTCCGGGAAACCACTGGATATGGTTTATGAGTGGGCGGCGCTACCTATCGAGTGCCTTTATTACCAGGCATATCAGGCAGTTCTACTGACATTAACCGCCAATAAGATTTTGGAGCAAAAAGAGAAAAATGATTACTGGGCTCAAGAAAGGCAATGGATTGCCGGAAACTACCTTTCTGTTATAGTTAAGCAGGACATTAAAGTCTGCCAGGCATTGGGAATTGAAAAAGGATTTACGCAGCGCCAGAAAATTTACAATCAATAGAATTTATTATTCTAAAATAAGGCTTTAGCCGTTTTTCAAGATAAAACTTCTTTCTTTTTTCCCATCGTATCCTCTGGGAATTTTCCAAACAGTTCCCCAAAAGTTGATCTTCCATATTTCTCCCGCAAGCCATCCATCCCATGCACAGCGATTGTACATAAAATGATTAGCCCCTCCGATATATCTTCTCCGAAGCCAGACTCAAAAAACAAATAAATCTTATTAAATCATAATGTTAAAAACATTACAAAACTTGGCACACTCCTTGTAATTACTCAAAAACATCCATTCGCCGATAATGTTTCGGGCGGGAAGATAATTTTCCAAGACAAGATGCCGGGCATTCCGGCATGAGACGACGAGCAATACGGATAGTATCAAAATACAATACTGAATACTTC
>JAHECJ010000048.1 GCA_024641805.1 Desulfococcus sp. | reverse complement strand
AGAAAACACACCCTGGAATTTGCGGATATCCGACAATGTTCATGAAACCGAACCCCCGACCGCAGCGGAACTGACCGTTATCAGGGAAATACTGGATCCGCATCGCATGATCGCGATCTATGAGAAACGGGGCTATATCTAATTTTTTAAATACCGAGTGACGCCATGGACCATACCCGAAGACTCGCATCTTTTTGTGCCGGCCTGACTTTTGACACGCTGCCCGCAGATGTGATTCAAAAAGCCAAACTATGTATTTTAGATTACATTGCCAATATTTACGGATCGCTGGAACTCAAGACGGTCAATGACCTTATTGCGTATTTCCGGGCACAAAACGCTGGCGGGACTTGTACCGCATTGGGCTGCGGCTTTAAAACCAGCCTGCATCAAGCGGTTTTCATCAACGGTGTGACCGCCGAAGCCATCGAAGCGCAGGACGGATACCGGTTTGGCGGCAACCACCCCGGCGCCGCCGTGATTCCGGCAGCCATGGGATCCGCCGAGGAACGAAAAACTGGCGGTAAAATCGTCATTGAGGCGGTCGTTGCCGGTTATGAAACCGCCAACCGGCCGGCCGCCGCCATGCACCCGTGGCATACCCTTTCCGGATTTCTCCCCACCGGCACATGCGGTGCGTTCGGCGCCGCGGCCGCGGCCGCAAAAATCTATCAGTTCAATGAAACTCAAATGCTAAATGCTATCGCCAACGCCGGATATCTGCTTCCCCTGTCCATGGCGGAACATCTGATGGGCGGATTTACGGTAAAAATCGTTCAGGGCGGTCAGGCGGCAGCAGCGGGAATAATGGCTGCGGGCTTTGCCGGCGCCGGTCTGACCGGAACGCCCCATGTCCTGGAAGGGTCCCAATTAAACGGGGGATTCACCAAGATCACATCCGCTGCGGAACCAAAATTTGACAAGCTCTCCGAAGGACTCGGCCAATCATTTTCAATCACCGATGTCTACTTTAAGCCTTACACAGCGTGCCGGCACACCCACGGCGCCGCCCAGGCCGTTCTCGAACTCTCAAATGAAGAAACATTTTCAAAAGAAAATATCGCAGACATTCAGGTACATACCTATGGCATTGCAGCACTGGCCGTGGGAAAAAATATCAAAAGCCATGACACCTTTGTTTCCGCCCAGTTTTCCATTCCCTATGTGGTGGCGGCCTGCCTGACCGACGGAACGCTCGGCCCTCTGCAGTTAACGGAAAGAAGAATGGCCGATCCGGAACTTATCAGGCTTTCAGAAAAGGTGACCGTGCATACTGACGACACACTCAACCGCTTATATCCTGAAAAAACGTCCACTCGTGTGGAAATCACACTAACCGACAACCGGAAATTTCAAAAGCAAATCGATATTCCCAAGGGAGATCCCAGGGAACCGATGACGGAAACCGATATTATTCAAAAAATAAAACGCTACGCCGGCAGGCGGGACACCGGCCAGCTTGAAAAAGTCATATCAATGGTTCTCAATCTTGAAAATGTCGGAGAAATGAAAGAGCTGACGCAGCTTATCTGAACCTGAATTGAGCATTTTAAATCATGAACCAACCAATATAAATAGGAGTAATCGTGGATTTTAATTTTTCAAAAGAAGAGATCATGCTGATCAATTCACTCAAGGATATGGGCAAACGGGAGAATTTCACGCAGCTGGCGGCTGAGATTGATGCATCCGGAGATTTTCCCCATCACCTGCTGCCAAAATATGCCAAAATGGGCTTGATCGGAATGACGCTTTCCACGGAGTATGGCGGCGGCGGGGAACCGTCACTGACCGCCATTCTCGCCATTGAAGAACTGGCGAAATTTTCCCCCATGATTGCCGCGCCGGTATTTGAATCCAATGTCGGACCGGTTCGGGTCATTGACATGTTCGGCACCGAAGCCCAGAAAGCGGAAATTATTCCCGGTGTCTGCAAGGGTGATTTGAGCGTATCGGTCTGCATGACCGAGCCGGAAGCCGGATCAGACCTCACGTCTTTGAGCACTGTCGCAGAAGACAAAGGGAGTCACTATCTTTTAAACGGCAGAAAATGTTTTATAACCGGCGGCGGCGTTGCCAGCCATTACCTGGTCTATACCCGCTTCGGCGATATAAAAGGATATAAAGGCATCGGCGGCATACTCCTGAAAAAAGGAACTCCCGGTTTTACATTCGGCAAACAGGAGGAATTCATGGGACTCCGCGGCATGCCATCGTGCGATCTTTTTTTTGACAACGTGGAAGTGCCCAAAGAGAACGTTGTCATCCATCCCGGCGATTTCGGAAACCTCATGCTCACATTCGACATCGAACGCTGCGGCAATGCCGCCATGTGCCTGGGGACCGCCGGCGGTGCGCTGGAAGCGGCAAAAGCATATGCCCTGCAGAGAAAGGCCTTTGGCCAGCCCATCTGCGAATTCCAGGACATCCAGTTCACCATTGCGGACATGGCCATGAAGCTGGATGCGGCCCGCCTTCTGGTATATCGGGCGGCCATTGGAGCGGGCAAGGGCCTGCCGTCTATTTACGAGGCATCCATGGGAAAATGCTATGCCAATGAAATGGTCCGGGAAGTCACGGATAAAGCCATGCAGATCTTCGGCGGTTACGGCTACAGCAAGGAATTCCCGGTTGAACGGATGCTCAGGGATGCCCGGGCGTGGGGGGTTGCCGGGGGGACGCTCCAGATGCTGAGAATCACGATTGCCAGCATGATCTTTGGGAGGAGGTTTGACCAACGAAAATAAAATATTATCAGAGCACCGTCTAAGGCCTCCGGGCTGCGTTTCAGGCCTCCTCAAAATACTCACATACTAAAGTATGCTCCGTTTTTTCGTCAGCCTGCGCCTTGCCCGAAAACCTGATACGGCGTTTGATAATATTTTACAGAAAAAAAATCCTGTCACGTAATATAAATAAGGAGAAAACAATATGGGCGAATACTACCGGGACGCCGAGCACCTGTATGAAATTTACGGCTATTTCATGGAAAAAGTTCTGACAGATCCGAAAATCGGGCCAAAACTGACAAAGTCCAACATCATCATCAAATTTATTTATACGGACCCGGATACGGAAATCACCATTGACCTGAAAAACAAACCGGAAAAAGAAGGGTTCTTCGGCAATTTCTACCTTGGCCCCACGGACCTGAAAGAAGATGTCTGGTCCAAACAGAGCGCCGACCATTCCCACCGGTTCTGGCATGGACTGGAAAACCCGGTGGCATCGGTGACCCGCGGCAAAGTCAAGCAGGGTGGGAAAATCACTGCCATGCTGAAGCTGCTGCCCATTGTCCGGCCCATGTTTCAGCATTTTCCCGGGGTTTTAAAAGACCTGGGATACGAGAACCTGATCGTTTACAAAAAATAACAATCCCCGCTTCACTGATTCTTGCTATTGAAATCTACAAAAAAAGCGACTTGTCAATGGCCTTTTCATATGCCGATTCCCGGGTGATTTTATTCTCGCGAATCAGCTGGGACAGGTGGCTGTCCATGCTCTGCATGCCGGATGCCGTTCCGGTCTGAATAATCGAGCTGATCTGCGAAATTTTTCCTTCCCGGATCATGCTGGCAAGAGCCGTTGATCCGATAAGGATTTCATTGGCCGCACATCGCCCCTTTCCATCACTGGTCCTGACAAGCTGTTGTGCGATTACCGCCCGGAGCGATTCGGACAGCATGGTGCGGGTCTGGGCCTGCTGATCGGCCGGAAATGCATTGATGATCCGGTCGATGGTTTTTGCCGCAGAATTGGTGTGAAGTGTCCCGAATACGAGAATTCCCAGTTCCGCACAGGTCAGCGCAAGGGCAATCGTTTCCAGATCCCTCATCTCGCCCACCAGAATAATATCCGGATTCTCACGGCTGGCAACTTTTAAGGCCTCTCCGAAACTTTTGGCATGCGTGCCGATTTCCCGGTGGGTGACCAGGCACTTATTGTTGAGGTGAACAAATTCCAGCGGATCCTCGATGGTGATGATATGGCCATCGCGGGTCTCGTTAATATAATTAATCATGGCCGCGAGGGTGGTTGATTTGCCGCTTCCGGTCGGGCCCGTCACCAGCACCATCCCGCGGGTATATTCCGAGATTGTTTTCAGCACCGGGGGAAGCCCTAACTGTTCCAATGTTAGGATTTCAGTCGGAATGATCCGGAACACCGCCCCGATTCCCCGGTGCTGGTATAAATAATTACATCTGAACCTGCCGACATTTTCCAATTCGTACGCCATGTCAAAATCACGGTTCTTCTCAACCCGGGCCTGCTGTTCGGGGGTCAGGATTTCGAAAAGAATCTCCTTGTTCGACTCTGCCGTCAGCGGCGGGTGATCAAGCTGCACCAGCTCACCGCTGAGACGAATCAAGGGGGGAAAGCCGACCACCATGTGCAGGTCACTTGCCCCGCGTTCCTTCATTTCCTTAAAATATGAGTCAAGCAGCTTCATAAAGCACCGTTTCGCAATATTTCATGAATTAACAGGTTCAATTGGCTTTGTTTAAAAAGGACTTGAATTGTTCGGGTTTGTTCGCGTTGGCGGCTGCATAATTGGCGGTTATTTTGCCTGCCTTCATTAAAGACATAATCGATTCGTCCATCAGCTGCATGCCGGATTTTTTCCCCGTCTGCATCATCGACGGAATCTGGAATGTCTTGGCGTCCCGGATCAGATTCGCCATGGGCAGGGTGCCGATCAGAATTTCAAGCGCCAATACCATTTTCGTCCCGTCCGCCGCCGGAATCAGCCGCTGGGTTATCACCGCTTTGATGGCTTCGCTCAGCATGGTCCGGATCTGGTTCTGTTCTTTGGGCGGAAAGGAGTCAATAATCCGCTCTACCGTTTTGGGTGCGCTGGCGGTGGAAAGCGTCGCAATCACCAGATGGCCGGTTTCCGCGGCCGTGATTGCCAGGGACATGGTTTCCAGGTCCCTTAATTCACCGACCATAATCACATCCGGATCCTCCCGGAGTGCGCCGCGTAATGCATTGGCATAAGTCAGCGTATCCGTTCCCACCTGTCTCTGATTGACCACCCCCCGCTTGAACGGATGAATAAATTCAATGGGGTCCTCAACGGTCAATATATGGTGCGCACGGTTGCTGTTGATATAATCCACCATGGCGGCAAGCGTGGTGGATTTGCCATGCCCGGTCGCTCCGGTCACCAGTATCAGGCCCTGGTGATTATCCAGAACCCGCCGGACGGTTTCCGGCATCCCCAGCGCTTCAAGCGTCGGAATCTCCGGCGGAATGACTCGGAAAACAGCACTCAACCCCCTTTGGTGCTGCATGGCGCTCCCGCGGAACCGGCCGACTCCCGGCAGGTCATACCCGAAATCCAGCTGAAGGGTCTGCCCAAGGATTTCCTTTTGGGATTCGGTTAATATTTCGAACAACAATTCCCTGCACTGGGAGAGCTTCAGCGGTGGACTTTTTAGTTTTTTCAACTGCCCCAGATGCCTGATGATAAAGGGCTCATCTGGAACAATATGAATATCCGATGCATTTAAATCAAGCGCTGCTTTAAATACTTTGTCTAATTTTGCCATTAAATTTCCCTGTCACTGATACATCAAGGCGTCGCTGAAACAGCCAGGTTCGCTGGAACAATCATTTCGACATCATCCCTTCGGATATTTAGAAACGCCGCCTTCAGCAATACCTCTCCGGAATTTCGTTTTACCTCAACGTCTGTAACGGATATAAATGATTTTGATTCATTCATATAGTCTGTCAGTCTGACCCCCTGGTAAATATTCAAATCCCCCTTGATTTCAAACTGGCGGGTAAAAATAATGACTCTTTGTTTTCCGGCATCGTCATCCATGATTGCCTCCTAACGTGTTTAAACCCAAATACCGACCGGTCCCGATTCAAACCCGGAACATGATCAGCGTATCAATGCTGAGAAATAATATTCCAGATTTCGCCTGACTGTTTTTTTCAATTCACTGAAATGCCCGATCCTACCGTATGGGAATCAAGACTTCAATCGATAATACCGACTAACAAAAAAAATCAGGTCCGAATTTCATAACGCAAATCCTGATTCCCCGCATCTTTCAAAAAAAATTTCATCCTCGGGCAGGTATTAAAAAATCCCTTGACAATACTTGAACTCAATTCTAATGTTGAATCAGATTTTGTTTATGAATTGCATTAAACAGCCAATGCCGATTTTGCGCCCGGATCAGTGAAATTAAATGGAAAAGTTGTATGTTCCCTAAAATTTTTATATTTTTTCCAAAATACCGGCAAACCGATATCCCGTCGTTGCATGTGCCTGGTAGTTTCGCCATTACAACCGCTCCATTAAAAACAAAAATCTCCCGTTCCGGGCGCAAAATAAACCACAATACAGCAGATAGTTTCATGAAACAGGAATTTTAGTTCCTTTATTTGTAAATAATCGATTTTACAGGAGACAGCGATGGATTTTGCATTCACCAAAGAACAACTGATGTTCAAAAAAGAGATTATCCGGTTCGCCAAAAAAGAGATTGTCCCCCGGATTCAGGAACATGAATTAAAAAAACAATTCGATTTTGATTCGTTCAGGAAACTCGGGGAATTCGGTATATTGGGCTTGCATTTCCCGGAAGAATACGGCGGAAGCGGGGCGGATGTCATCACGACCGTCATGGCCGGCGAAGCATTAGGGGAGGCCGGCGTGGACGGCGGTTTGACCCTTGCTTATGGGGCGCATACCTTTTTGTGTGCGGATACTATTTTTTCTCACGGCACCGAAGAACAGCGCAAAAAATACATTCCCAAACTGGCCAGCGGTGAATGGATCGGCTGTATGGGACTGACCGAACCGAATGCCGGTTCCGACGTCGCCTCCATGAGCACCACCGCAGAAAAAAAGGGGGGCAAATACATCTTAAACGGCAGCAAAATCTTTATCACCAACGGACCGATTGCCGATGTCGCTGTGGTTTACGCGAAAACCGACCCCACGCAGAAGCATACCGGCATCTCGGCTTTTATCGTTGAAAAAGGGACCCCCGGATTCGCATCCGGCCCGAACTTAATTAAAATGGGCGTCTGCACCTCCCAGACCTCTGAACTGTTTTTCAACAACTGTGAAATACCGTCGGAAAACCTGCTCGGCAAAGAAGGGGAAGGGTTTAACATGTCGCTCCAGACCGTGGAATGGGATCGAAGCGCACTGCTCGCCCCCTTTGTCGGGGCATCCACATATATGCTGAACCGGTGCGTGGATTACGCTAAAAGCCGGGAACAGTTCGGCAGAAAAATCGGACAATTTCAGGCCATCAAGCAAAAAATCGCCAACATCCGTATTTTCGGCGAGGCCGCCCGGAACCTGGTATACCGGATCGCGTGGTGCAAAAATCAGGGAAGACCCATGAATCACCTGGAAGCCGCCGTGGCCAAACTGTTTGTCGGGGACTGGAGCTTAGGGCCGGCCAATGACGCGGTCGTTCTTTTCGGCGGCTACGGATACTGCCACGAGTATGACATGGAGCGGATTTTCAGAGACAGCCGGCTGGCGCCCATCGGCGGCGGGACCTCCGACATCCAGAAAATGATTATCTCCAAACTGATGTAACCATACGGATACCCTACAGGAGCAAACAAATGAACTATGACTTTAATGATAAAGAATTCAATCTTTTTGTCGAAATCCATACACGGATCAGCGAATTCGCAAACGGAAAAGATTTAGAAAGCTACGACACGAAAAATTCCGAAAAAAACACCCGTCTGGCGCTGGCCCTTCTTTCCGAAACACCGTATTTAAAGCTGGGCATTGAAAAAATTGAGGATTACAATGGCCTGCTCACGCTCATGGGCGCCATGGAAGTGATTGCCGGTATCTCGCCGTCCCTGTTTTTATCCGTTGAAACCAGCACCCGCATTTTCGGCAGAATATTAAGCACCTGGGGCAGTGATTTTCAAAAAGAGAAACTGCTGCCGGCCCTGCTCGGCGGTAAAATCATCGGTGCGGTCGGATTATCGGAGGATGCCATGAATGTCGACAATGATCCGTTAAAGACCACGGCGACAGCGGATGGGGACCAGGTTAAAATTTCCGGCCGCAAGCAGTATGTGATCAACGCACCCCTGGCGGATTGGATTGCTGTCGCAGGTCAGATGGACGGGAAGAATGCCGTCTTTTTAGTTGAAAAAGGTTCGCCCGGATTAACCATCGGGGAAAAGACAGCCACCCTGGGTTACGAGGGCGTTGCCATTTGCAGTATTTCCCTGGCAAACTGCGTCATTGCTTCCAATCAGGTGATCTTCCCGAAAAACGATAAAGCCATGTTAAATACGCTAAAGCTCTGGGAAAACCAGATCCTGATCGGCGCCAGCCTGGGGCTGATGAAAAAAGCGTTTGAATCGGCAAAAAATTATTCAAAAAAACATAAAACCGGCGGCAAGCCGATTATCGCCTACCAGGAAGTCGGGTTCAAACTGTCGCAAATGCTGACCCTGTTCCAGACCTCACAGCTGTTCGCATACCGGGCCGCATGGACCGCAGATGCTGATCCAAAAGAGGTTGAATCATTAACGCTGTGTGCCAAAGTTTTCTGCACCGAGTCCGCCGAGCAGGTTGCCGGGGACGCCATGAAAATTCTTGGTGGCGCGGGATTTTTATCCGGCAATCCGGTGGAGGAAGCCTACCGCTATGCAAAATACGGACAAATCGCCGGCACCTCCACGGAAATCTCGCGGGTTAAGATCGGCGACGCCGCCCTGGGGATGAATAAATAGAAAGGAGAACCATGCCCGAAAAAACATCAAAAACCGAAATTTTATCTAAATCAGCGCTTCGGCGTCAGCGGGAGCGGGAGCATCGCTACCAGACCATTCTGGCGGCGGCGGAGAAGCTCTTTGCCACGGAAGGGTATCATAAATCCAGCATGGAGCAGATCGCCAATGCCTCCGAAGTGTCGGTCGGCGCGGTTTATTTTTATTTCAAAAACAAAGAAGATCTCATCATCCAGCTCCTGGATGAAATGGGGTATATCCTCCGGAGCACACTGGGCAAAGCATTCAAAAAATACGGCGCCACCATGGAAGGATTCAAGCAGGCGGGATATGCCTTTTTCGAAGAGTTCTGCGTAAAATATCCGGAAAAATGTGCCATCATTTTCCGGGAATCGGTCGGGAAAAGCCCTGAGATGGAACAGCACCGGAAGGAACTCTTTGATAAATGCACCGGCGATGTCCGCAACGCCTTACTGGCGGTTTGCGAAAACCAGGGTTTCAGTTTCAAGGGAAAGTATTCGGCGGAAGTGATTGCCGTCAGCATTATGGGGATTTACGAACGCGTCGCCTATCAGTATCTGTTCTGGCAGGATGAAACCCACGATATCAAGCTGATCGGGCGGGACGCGGTGGCGTTTCTGATCGGAGGCGTCAACAATCTGTTGAATGAAACCCCATGCACTTAAAAGGCGCTTTACATAC
>JAHECJ010000591.1 GCA_024641805.1 Desulfococcus sp. | reverse complement strand
TCGGTTCCGGACCCTCTTCCTCCGCCGTTTTCCGGGCCGCTGCCAGCTGGCTGACCCGAATCGATTCCATCAATTCATCTTCCCAGTTGCCGGCGGCATAACCTGATAAAATATCGGATACATCAAGCGCCACGTCCGGCGCCTCAACCTTTTCAGGTTCAATACATACCTGCGGCGTAAGCGACGGCGCTTGGGCCAGATCTTCCGGTATATCATAGTAAAGCCCCACCAGCTTTTTGATGGGATCGGCAAAATCCGTAATTTCAGGATTATACGCCTCAACCCCGACCACTTTGCCGCCCACGTTCATTACTTCATCCCAGAAGAGATTCATGAAAACATCGCCGTAACTTTCATCCGGATAAAGGATGGCAAACCGCTTTTTGTCCAGCGTGTTAGCAACATACTCCACCAGCGTCTTTACCTGCATCCGCGGGGTGAGAAAATTTCTGAAAACATAATCCCCGGCATCCGTTACCCCGGATTTCTGGGTCAGAGCGATCATCGGGATTCTTAATGCCTGGGCCTGAGCCGATACATATTCGGCGGTTGCCACGGGACCGATAATGGCGGAGACATGGTTTTCCGCAAGCTCGTTCAGCCCCTTTTGGGCAACCAGCGGATCCGACGCGGTGTCCTTGACCAGAATACGAATGGAGGACACTCCCCGCTCGCGTGAGAACCGGTCCAGGGCAAACTCAATCCCTTCCAGCGCCTGATGACCGAACTTTTCATATTTACCGGTCATCGGCAGCAAGCACCCGATCAGATGACGATCCGAGGCCGCGGAAGCTTCAAGATCAGCGATGAATTTTTTCGCCTGTTCCGCGTTCTCATGGTGCGGATAGTTTTCAAGAAAAGATGAAAAAGTCGTTACTGCGTCACCGAGAAAGCCTTTCTCCATATAATTGAGACCCAGCTGGTACATAAGATAACCGCCGGGCGGCCGGCCTCCCAGCTTTGCCAGCTCATTTGACAAATCAGATGCATCCATCAGAGCAATCGCGGTTTTCAGCCGCGACACCACCTTATTTTTCTCATCCCCTCTGGCTGACTGGAACGCGCTCAGATAGGCATAATAAGCTTCCAGCGGCGATTTGATGGCCAGATATGAGTCGCCGACAATCAGGTTGACACGGATCTGCTGTTCTCTGGCCAGCGGCTCCGCCAGGACATTGCCGGCATAAAGGGTTACCTGTTGATAATCTCCGGTTTTATAAAACACTGCCAGTTTACCAACACCTGCTTCTCGGGCATAAGGGCTATTCGGATATATCTTCTGCACGCGATCGAATACACTGACGGCTTTTTCATATTGTTCGAGATAAACACTGATCATCCCGACTTTCAAAAGGGCGGCGGGCGCCAGCGCGGTTTCCGGAAATTGTGACAGGTATTCCTGATAAAGCGAAAGTGCTTCATTATAAGCGCCCTTCTGATACTGCTGTTCCGCTGAATCAAACAGCCTCTGCTCAGGACTTACCTGCCAGAAAAATCCTGCGCCGCCCTCTTTTTGGGCACATGACACGCAAAAAACCAATAAAATGACTATAACAGCACTCTTTATCCGATCCATTTTATCATCCACATCCAGACAATTTTAATTGCTGTAACTTAAGTGTTTTATCCTTAAATTTAACCTTATAGATCAAGACAGGGTATCCAATCAAGTCCAACAAACAGGTTGCACCGAAATATACCACAGATTGATAAACTCTTCCCGTAAAACTCAATGATCCGCAAGAAACAATATACCGAACCGCAAATTGTTTATTCTCTTTACTGAAAGCTTTATATTCATCATTATTTATGGTAAGAAAATATTTCAATTTTACACACGTAAGGAAGCGGGTCAATGCCAAGATATTTAAAAATTCATATGATATGTATTCTTTTTTTAGTTTTTGCCGTTCCGGCGTCGTCTGAGCTCTATCAATACAAAGATGAAAACGGCATTACTCGCCTGACGGATAACGTTTATTCAGTACCGATCAAATACCGCTCACAGCTTGAGCAGTATTCTGAAATTAAAAACGTCCCGGATGAAATGGAAATTCAGCCGCTAAAAAACAAATCGCTCCCGCAGGCAAAACAAGAAAAAATTATTACACCCAAAATGACCAAGGAAATCACCGAAACCGCTGAAAAGAATATCACCCCACCTTCCATCATGCCGGATGCAGCAGAAAAGACCGCGGCAAAACCAAAGGAATTACCAACTACTCCGTTTCAGCCAATCGTTCCTAAAAAAAGCGAACAAACACCGGAAACCGAGGTATCTAAACACGAAATCCATAAAAGCCTAAAAATTAAAATTGATAAAAAAACCTCCGTTGCGCCTGAAACTGCAAAAAAAGAGCCGAAAAAGGACATAAAAAAAAGCGTCGAATCGGAAACCACAAAAAAGGCAGCGCCAACGCCCCAATCACAAAAAAAAGAACTGCCGGAAAAGACCGCAGCTTTAGAAACCGTTGCAGCACCCGACGATGCTGCTGAAACAGAAGAAACATCCCACGCACAGAATCTTCCCTCTTCCGAACAATCGGTTCCGAAACAGGATGGCAAAACAAAAACA
>JAHECJ010000047.1 GCA_024641805.1 Desulfococcus sp. | reverse complement strand
TCGATGCGACAACTGATCCAGCAAGGCTTCCGCTTCTTCCAAGGTTTCCGCGTGAATGGCGCTATAGCTGCCGACTTCCCGGCTGTTTTCATCGAGCAGCTCAAAGGCACTTTCTGAACCGACGCGAACCACCTTTGATACGCCCATCATTGACAGATACTCCATCACAAGCCGCGCCATCCGCTTTTCCTTGTCGGTCGGCGCAGCCATTCCCCTAAGTTCCGTGAGACATGTAAACCCCGGTTTCAGCCCTTTCACCGCATTGGCGATTTCAATGACCTCATCGGCCATTTCATCATTCGTCATTTTGGAAAATCTTAAGTACAGCCTGTTTTTATTTTTATCTGTCAGAACTCGCTGCATATCCGCCCCCTCTCAAAGGGAAATGGTTTTTTTTGACTACTGGGGAAAACTACCATTTTTTAGCGGGAAAAAACAGAATTTTATAATTTCTGCATATATCTTTTTTTTAAATCTGCGCCTGTCCCTGTTTGAGTTCTTTTTTCAAAATTTTACCGGTAGCGGTCATGGGCAGTGACTTTCGGATCTCAACGATTCGTGGATATTTGTAAGCAGCCATCTGTTCTTTGCACCAATTGATAATTTCAGTTTCAGTGACGGTATGATTTTCTTTGAAGACGACAAAGGCCTTTATTTCCTCGCCATGGCTTTCATGGGGGATGCCGATAACGGAAGCCAGTGAAATGGCCGGGTGCGTCATCAGCACTTCTTCTATTTCCCGGGGATAAACATTAAATCCGCCCCGAATGATCATGTCCTTGACACGATCCACAATATACAGATATCCGTCTTCATCCATTCTCCCCAGGTCGCCGGTATGAAACCACGAAGTCCCGTTAAACGCCTTTGCCGTGGCATCAGGTTTTTTATAGTATCCTTTCATCACATTATGTCCACGGACGACGATTTCTCCGACTTCTCCGGTTGCCACTTCCATGGACTTTTCATCAAATACTTTGACTTCAATTCCCCATATGGGGGTTCCCACGGAACCGGGTTTACGCGGCTTGTTAAGGTGGTTAAATGTCGCCACCGGGCTTGTCTCGGACAATCCGTATCCCTCTATGATGGGGATCTTGTATTTTTCTTCAATGCCTTTCATTATTTCAACGGGCATGGATGCGCCGCCCGAGGCACCGATGCGGAGGGTGGCCGCAATCTTTTCAAGATCAAAGCGGTTTTCTTTGTCTTCATAGGTCAACAATTGCCAGTACATGGTGGGCACGCCGGCAAAAACCGTCACTTTTTCTTCCTGGATAGCGGTTAAGACGGCTTGCGGTGAAAAACGCGGGATCAGCACAAGGGCGTTCCCGGCAGCGATTCCGGCGTTCATCTGCACCACCTGCCCGAAGGAATGGAACAGGGGCAATAAGACCGCCTGTATGTCATCGTTTCGCAGTTCTAATAGTGTCCGGGATCCGATGGCGTTCATGGTGATATTGGAATGGGACAGTTCAGCGCCTTTGGGAAATCCCGTGGTGCCGGATGTGTAAAGGATCACTCCCGTGTCATCTGGGGAGGTGGGTGCAATTTCGAAAACAGGGGATTGCCCGTGGATGAGCCGGCCAAAAGTGGACGTGCCTTCAATGGGCGATGGGGCTGCCGGGTCCGCCGTGATGACCCAGAAATTTTTACAATCGGGCGCGTTTTTAAATCCTTCCGCGCCTTCTTTGGCCATTGGCAATTCCGGCGTGCCTTCGAAACAGATAAAGGCTCTGGCGTCACTGTCGCTCAGGTGATAGGAGATTTCCCGGCCTTTAAGTAAAACATTTAACGGCACCACCACGGCGCCGGTTTTTAAAATACCGTAATAAACAATCGGGAAAAAAGGAAGGTTGGGACAGCTTAATGCGACTTTGTCTCCCTTTTGAATTCCGGCTGAAACAAGGCCGTTGGCCACTTGATTGGCGGCTGCGTTTAACTGTGCATACGTGAGCCGTTTGTCTCCAAAAATAATAGCGGTTTTTTCCGGATATTCATGAGCGCTGTATTCAAGCATGCTGGCTATGTTTAACATTTATCCTCCTTAAACGGATTTTTACGTTTTTTTCATCCCTTCGCGGGGATCTGGTCCATGATGTATTCCGAAAGCGCGGTAATGGTCAGGCTGGGATTCACGCCCAGGTTGGCCGGCACCACGGAACCGTCCGCCACATAGAGATTGGGATAGCCGAACAATTCCCCTTTAAAATTCACCACCCCTTTGTCCGAAGATTCACCCATGCAGCATCCGCCGAGAATATGGGCGGTGGTCATGGCGTTGAAAGCGGCTTCCGGCAGCAGGCTTAAGGGAATGCCATCCATTTTTTCAGCCAGCCTTTTCGTCACTTCATTGGCAATGGGGATATAGGAAGGTGCGCGTCTTAACCCTTCGGGGACTTCGGAGTTCTGGCTTTTGCCGCCCAGCCGCCACCATCTGGGCTTGTAATCCAACTGCAGGTAGTTCTCATCTGTCTGCATCACCAGCACGATGGATGTGGAGGAGGCTTTTCCCAGGGGCCACAAAAGAGAAAGAAAGCGGATCGGATGACGGAGAATATTGCCAAGGAACCTGAAAAAGCGCGGGATGCTGCCGCCGCCGCCGGTCATGACGGTCAGCAGGTTCAGCAGCACGTCCGAGCCTTTATTATAACGGACCATTTCAATATGGGTGGAGTCATCCGGATGAATGCCGGAGGTGATGGCGATCTGGTCATTCCAGTCAACGCTTTTGTCGCGGGATTTAACGCCCAGGATGGCTTCGGAATTCGTGCGCACATAATTGCCGAGCTGGTCGGAAATGTTCGGCAGCTGGCCTTTTTGCTTGCACTTGTTCAACAATTTGACCGTTCCCAGAACGCTCGCGGAAAAGACCACGCCTTTGGCCCGAAACGTCTTTTCCGGATGGATGAAGCCCGTGGATTTTTTCGTAAAGACGTCGTAACCGCCGTTATTTGACGGTTGCACACCGGTGACCATGGTTTCAGGAAAAATATTCACGCCAAGACCTTCGGCCAGGTAAAGATAATTTTTGTCCAGCGTATTTTTTGCGCCCACCGGGCACCCCACCATGCAGGAACCACAGAATGTGCATCCGGTGCGGTCCGGGCCTTTGCCGTCAAAATAAGGGTCCGGCACTTTTTTATCGGGCGTGCCGAAAAAGATGCCTACATCATTTTTGTGAAAGGTGTCCTTGCCGGTCAGTTCAATGCCCACTTCGCGGAGCCGTCTGTCCGCCTCGCCGATTTGCGGACTTTCATTGGCGCCGAGCATTTTTTTGGCTTTTTCGTAGAACGGCATCATTTTTTCTTTCCAGTTGCCCGGCCCCCATTCCGGACGTTTAAATACCTTATCCGGCGGAACCAGAAGCTGGTTGGCATAAACCAGGCTGCCGCCGCCAACCCCTCCGCCGTGGAAAATTAATACATGTTTCAATTGAGTGAGCATTTGATATCCGTAGCAGCCGATGGCCGGAAGCCAGAGATTTTTCCGGATATTCCAGTTGGTTTTGGGGAAATCTTCAGTTTTCCACCGCTTGCCCTTTTCCAGTATCGCGACTTTGTATCCTTTTTCAGCCAGCCGAAGCGCGGATACGCTTCCTCCGAATCCGGAGCCGACGACAATGTAGTCATAATCATAAGAATTTTGTTTACTCATAGGTTCCCCCGTTATTTTGGTGATCGTTGTTTGATAACATAATATTAGATTTGCAAACAGTGTGCCGGAAAAGGATATTCTTTATATCATTCTGAATTTATTTTAAATATTTTCTGAATCGATAAAGTTAACGGGTGCCGCACCGGATATTTATGCCATATATGGCAGTAAAAAAAGAATATTTTAGGATAATGTATTGATAAGTATGTAAATACAAAATAATGCCGATTTTGGCATTATTTTTGCCGAATCAGGCCGTATTTTTTCATTTTACGAAAAAAGGTCCGGGGAGGGAGTCCCAGGCCTGCTGCTGTTTTTTCACGATGCCAGCGGTTTTGTTCAAGTGCGCGGGTGATGATCTTTTTTTCAAAATTTTCCAGGGCAGCCTGAAAGGAGATGCCGTTTTCATCCCCAATGCTTATATCTTTCGTGATGACAATCGGTTCTGACGAAATCGGTGCCAGGTCAAATTTATTTAAAACAATATACTGGTATAAGACATTTTGCAGTTCACGCACGTTTCCCGGCCAACGATGGTTTAAAAGCGTATCCAGCATTTTGCCGGTGAGCGGCGGGATTGTTTTGCCTTTGCCAAAAGTTTTAATGAAATATTCAATCAGCAGGGGAATATCTTCCCGACGCTCCCTTAACGGAGGCAGGTGGATGGGGATAATATGGATTCTATAGAAAAAATCCTCCCGGATCGCGCCTTTTTCGACCTCAGCCATCAGGTTCCGGTTGGTTGCGGCAATGATCCGCATGTCCGGGTGCCGGACGGTATTGCCGCCCACCGGCATAAATCCTTTTCCTTCCAGGACCCGCAGGAGTTTAACCTGAACCGACAGGCTGATTTCTCCGAGTTCATCTAAAAAAAGGGTCCCCTTGTCGGCATGATCAAGATAGCCGCTTTTGTCTTTGTTCGCGCCGGTAAACGCGCCTTTGGTGTACCCGAAAAATTCGCTTTCCAGGAGGGTTTCCGGGATGGCGCCGCAGTGGACTGCAACAAAGCGCTGCCGGTTCCGATCGCTCATTTCGTGGATGGCGCTGGCCACCAGTTCTTTCCCGGTGCCGGATTCCCCGTAGATGATCACATTGGCATCCGTGGCGGAAGCCTTTAAAATATGTTCATATACCTCCTGCATGGCCGGGCTTTTGCCGATAATTTTGCCGAACCGGAACCGGTCTTTGATATTGTGCCGGAGCCGGATGTTTTCCTTTCGCAGGTAGGCTTCTCTCTGCCTTAATTCTTCGGTGGCTCTTTTTTGTTCCGTAATATCAGCCAGCAGCCCTTCGATTAACTTAAGCCGACCGGTTTCATCGAAAACCGGCCGGGCATGAATGGCGGCCCACATGGAGTTGCCGTCTTTCCGGTAAAACTGGAGTTCAAAGCCGGAAATCGTTTTTTGGGTGATGATCTGCCGGATAAAATCGTCTCTGGCATCAAGGGAGACATAGAGCTGATTCTTCAGGTCTTTGATGGTCCCGATCAGTTCTTCGGGAGAAGAATACCCCAAAATATGTGCCATGGCAGGATTGGCGCTGATGATTTTTCCGTCCGGCGTGGTCTGGAAAATTCCTTCAACGGCATTTTCAAAAATGGTGCGGTATTTTTCCTCGCTTTTTTTAAGTGCGTCCTGCACCTTTTTGATTTCCGTGAGTTCCACCCCCACGCCGAGCATGTAATTCCTGCCTTCGACGGTCATCTGTACCCCGGTAAAATAATAAGGGATTTTACTGCCGTTTTTGATAATCAGATCAGCTTCCACTTCCCGCCGTTCTCCGGTCTGGGAAAGGGTTTTGACTTCTTCGGCGATTCTTTCTCCGTCCGCCTTGTCAAACCAGTCCAGCATTTTCCGGTTCGGCAATTCTTCGGCGGTGAACCCGGTCAGGGTTTCATGGTTTTTGTTCCACCGGATAATGTTGCTGTTGTCGTCATACAGGTAGAAAATACCGGGCAGGCTGTCCAAGACCTTTTCGGAAAACAGTTTCTCCTGCTGCAGGTCCTCAAAGGATCGTTTGTACTTATCCGCTTCTTTTTGCAATGCGGCGATTTGTAAAAGAAGTTTTTGGATGGTGTCAGGCATGAATGCGCCCCGTTTATCGGAAGTGTGTGGTCGGGTCAGAAAAACCGGCAATATTTTTATGTATTATATTGTTTGGTTTAAAAGTTGGCAATCATTTTAAATAGATAAAAGAGGGCATCTCTTTTAAGCCTTACAAGGATTTACTCTTTTTTACATTTTTTGTAAGCTCGTTGAACAATACTGATTGGGTGTACCGGCAGTTGGCCGGTTCCCTGTTTAATCTGTAAATTGCATGTGGGGCAGTCTGTGGCGGTTAAATCCGCATTAGAGGAAAGTACGCCTTCAAATAAAGGCTTCCCAATTTCCATAGATATCTCAAAGGTGCTTTTTTTCACACCAAAAGTACCGCCCATACCACAGCAGCCGTTATTCAAAGGATTGATTGAAACACCGGGGATTGTGTTTAACATGTCAAAGCGGCGATTGACTAAATCTTCGCCCAGGACTTTCAGATGGCAGGGGATGTGATAGGCAACACGAAGGTCATGTGGATGGAACGCTTCATTCAGTCGACCTTGTTTTTTCAGTATGGCAAGATATTCAATAATATCATAAGTACGATTTGAGACTGATTCAGCTTTGGCATTGTTTAATATTTTCGGATAGTCGCGTTTTAAGGTTAGCGCGCAACTGGTGCACGCAGTGACGATATCTCCTTTGGTTCTTTCAAGAGAATTAATATTAAAAATGGCATTTTCAATAAATCGCTTTTTGTTTCCGGCTGACAACTGCGGTGTGCCGCAGCATTTTTGCTTTGGAAAAACGGGATTAAGGCCGTTTTTTCCCAATACCTCGATGGTATGTCTGCCGATATCGGGTTCGGCATAATTGGCCATGCACCCTGCAAAATAAACGATGTTATTCTTATCAATCATCAATTACGGCCTTCTTTGTTCTTTCGATTTTCGAACCATTTTTCAAATGTCAGTTTCTGAAACTCCGGCATTTTTCGTTTAATGCTGACATTGGCAAAGGTTTCACCGAGATTGCGAATCAAATTATTTTTTGACAATGTGTTTGCAATATAAGGTGTTTTGGTGCTCCATTTTGCAATGTTTTCAAAATTTGATAACAGGTTATGCATGAGTGGAAGTTTACCATTTTTCATGGCATCGGCCCTGGCATCGAGGATCATGTCGGGGATGTCAATATCAAGGGGGCAATTCATCTGACAGGTCTTGCATTGAAGACAAATATCCAAAGATGGATGTCTGCCCTGAACATAATAAGAAATATATTCTTTTGGGTTCCATTTACCCGATACATGGAAGAAAGAAGAAACCGGGCAGTCTTTCATACAGCCCCGGCAACCAATACAGGCCAGCAGGTCCTTATAACGGCTATTTTGAAGATTTTTTCTGCCATTGTTCAATACGATCAGATGAATTTCCTGATCAGTATCAGCCGGTGAAATATTAAACGGCATGTCTTTAATGGACAGATGCGGGGTCGGTTCATTATGGAATTTCTGAGCTTTCAGAAGCGCTTGCCAGCCAAAGGCAGCCATGGATTTAGTCTGGAAAATGGCATCTTCACTGTTTCGGACAATTTTGTCCATACCGACCACAAATATAATCTTTCGGGCCTGTTCGTAGATTGCTCCGATATTCCCCATATGCTGAAAAAGAGAGATGGTGCCGTCTTTGGCTGAAATGGCATTTAACCCGAGAAGCCCGGTAAAATCTTTGCTTCCGTTCTGTGCAACACTGTTTTTTCTGGAAATATCCGGATGAGTAGTTATCTGAAAAGCATTAAATACAGAATCGATTTCAAGATCCGGCAGTCTGAGATACTCATTGAGCTTAGGATCAGAAGGTTTGAATTCATCGTAATAGGTTTCAATGATCCTCAGGTTGGATTGTAAAAGCTCAGGCACTATTTCATTGTTCACCACCGATGACTTATTGACGGCGATTTGCCTGCCGTTATTTATTCGTTTGATCTCAGCAGCGGCCTGGGCGGCACTATCGGCATACACAACTTTCACGTCAGTGTGTGTACTTAACTTCATCATCAGGGTTTTATAGTGTTCATCCATATATTCTGCGGCATCGCCGCGAATGTTTTTGAGTTTCGCAAGAATCTGCGCCAAACTAAAGGGCGGTGCATGGTCATGTCCCATAAGCTTGTTCGAAACACGTCTCCGTTTATTGATTGAAGACGGTTCCATCAACAAAATATCAATCATTTATTTCACTTTTCCTGATAATGACTAAAAATTTACGGCTAAATTTGTACATTATGTTTTTTACAAACATCCGGCCAAATGGTATGCGCCCTTTTAAGTAAAGGGACAATTTTCATAAGCTTCAGCAGCGGACCTTTTACTTTCATTTTGCCGGAACTGATTGCTGCTGTTAGCCCCAATTTATCTGAATAAAGACCATTGCCTACTTCCCAGGCCATCTTCAACTGTACCATGGAATCTTTTTTGGCGGCTTCACCGGTGATCACTTCATCCGCATTGATCCAGATATATGCTTCCGGATCGGAAAACTCAGTAAAAACGCTTAACCCTATTTTCCTTACCATTGCGGCAGACTCTTCATCACTTAAGACGGTCTCCCAGAGTTCTTTGGCCATTGATGCGACCTGTTCACCATCTTTAAACTGTGTCATAATAGTTTCTCCATTCAATTAGTCATTATTCTCTCGTTTAATCCTGTGATTCTTAAGCGGCTGCCTTTTTATCTTTCTTCGGCCGGATTCTTTCTTCCACGTCATCAAGGCCCAGCCGTTTAAGTTCCTCACTTTCCGGGTAGCCGGTATCCGGGTCACATTTTCTGAGCTGATAATATTGAATAAGGATTTTTTCGAATTCCATGAGATCCACGCCTTGCCCCTTATGATATCCATCCGGTCTGGGCCTTAAAAATCGATGCGGCAAAACTTCTTCTTCCTTTAGCTTGTCAGAGCACAAATGATAATAAGCCAGTTCAACCATCCTTCTGCGCTGGATGACCTCTAAAAATTTTTCAGTGGTAATATTTAAGCCTGTGGTGGCACTTATTGCTTCAGCTGCTTCCTTGACACCCCACCATGAACCGAAATGGGGAACCCGGTCGCTTAGAAAATCACAATGGCCGACGATATCCATGGCGGTAATCACATTTTCCTGCAAAAAGGCATATTCACCGAATTCATCGTAATTATCCTCTTTCCAGGAATCTTTGCTGCTGGTATTTTTTGCAGAGAATTCGTCCATAAAATCAAACTGACGCTGTTCCGCTTCTTCATAGGATATGCCATAATACTCTGCCACCATCGGGAAGGCCGCTTCTGCGTCTGCAGCCTGCGGATGAATCCATATCTCCTGGGCCGCCGGCACCAGATACGCACCCATGGTCGCCCGGTAGGGTTGGCCTCCGTTAAAAGGCGCCGAGTTTCTCAACTGAACTGCAAATTCACCGGAATCTCTACCTATGATTTCTGCTGCCGGCATGACGCCGTCTTTTAAAATTTTTCCAAACCCTTCCTGTTTGGCGATTTTTTCGATGGTAGTCAGAACTGCTTTTTTGCTTCCCCATTCCATAGGGATGCCGTCAGTATCTTTGGCTGTGATGATACCTTCTTCATGCAGCTTCATTAACCAGCCGATAATGGAGGATGTATTGATGGCATCAAGACCGTAGTCGTTGCAGAGTTGATTCGATTCCCACCAGAGATTGATATCATGGCTTTCATACATATATCGATGCTGCAGATATGCGATGCAGTTACATCCGCCATTGCCTATTCCCGGAACTTTATA